>JAPUJA010000079.1 GCA_027296525.1 Pseudomonadota bacterium
GCGCAGCAGCACCACCTCGGCGGTTTCCTCGGTGATCCCCGGTTGGTGAAAGAGGGGGTAGAGCTCGTCCGCGACCTCCTTGAGCCCCACGGCCCATCCGATCTGGCTGCTCGCCTCTTCATTGGACTGGAGCGCGAAGACCGGCAGGATGAAGCCGATGGTGGGCGTGCCGGCGGCCCCGATATAGAGATCGATCAGCTGGCGCTCGGCGCGCGGTGCGCCCGCAAGGGCCGCTTCGAGCCGCGCGTCGGGCGGCGGCATCGCGGGCGTTGCGACCAGGCCCTTGCCGTCCATATCGAAGAGCGCGATGCCCGCGGCCCCCAACCGGTTGACGTTGGCGACGACATCGGGCCCGAGCGCGGGGCCGGTGAAGCCGCCCTGTTCGGCCACCGCGACCAGGAGATTGCGCAGGTAAACGCGCTGGGCCGGTTCGTCGATGGGCGCGGTCTCTTGCGCCGTGCCCGTGGCGAGCTGGGTCATGTAGAGCTGCAACGCCGTGTTTTCGGCGAGGCCTTGGAGATGCCCAAACTGGCCCGCCAGCCAGTCGTCGATCGCGGCGAGGCGGCTCTCGGCCACGATTCCCATGCGCACTTGCCAGTTTTGGAGGTCGCGTTCGCGCTCGGCGTCCGCGAAGCGGAAGACGAAGAAGACCCCCACCGCGACCGCGAGGACGAGCACGCCGGCGGCCAGCAGCACGATGCGGTTGGGGCGCCACGCGCCATTCGGGCGCCCGGTGGCGGGGGGAGGGGTCATCGTTTCCGTGTTCTGTTCGGACAAGAGCCAAAACGCCGTCGTTGGTCGGGCCGGCGGGAACCTTATCGATGAGCGAGCGGCGTTAAGGTTAACGGCGCCGCTTGCGAGTGTTCGTCCGTCCGCGCCCGGAAATCGCGACAATTTTCAGGATATTGGGGCTGAGAAGTTAACTGAAGGTTAAACGCCGAGGTGTCAAATGGCGTGCCCGCAGCCCTTCGGAGGAGCCCGCGGGGGACGTCCAACTCTCTTTTCATTAAGACGGGAGGTCGTTTGACGATGAACCTTGCCAACGCGCGATTCCGGGGCCTCTGGGCCGGGCTTCGCATTTCCGCCCTCGCGGCCCTCTTATTTATCCTCTCGGGCGTCGTCGCACCGGCGCGCGCGATCATCTATCCGGCGCTCTTCAGCACCCAGGAATTCCGTTCCGACAACCTCGAGATCTTTCCCAAATGGACCGGCGCGCTCGATCGCTATTTCGATGAGAAGAGGCTCGGCGACGGCGAGTGCACGGGCGAGGAGTTCAATCGCTGTTATCTCGGAGAGTGGCAGAGCTTTCTGAACACGCTCGTCGGGCTCGACCGGCGCAGCCAGATCGAGAAGATCAACCGCTACATGAACGAGGCCTGGTACATCACCGACATCCGCAACTACGGGGTGTTGGATTACTGGGCGACGCCCCGGCAGTTTTTCACGCGGGACGGCGACTGCGAGGACTACGCGATCGCGAAATTCATGTCGCTCCGCGCGCTCGGCCTCGGTAACGAGCTGATGCGGGTGGTGGTTCTGCAGGATCTCAACCTGCAGACGGCCCACGCGGTGCTCGTCGTCTATCTCGATGGCGAAGCGTTGATCCTCGACAATCAGGTCCTGCAGGTGGTGCCGGCGGACCAGATCCGCCACTATCAACCCTATTATTCGCTCAACGAAACGAGCTGGTGGCTCCACCAGCCGCTCTGACCGGGCGCATGGGGATTGCAGTATCACCGTCACCGCGCCGAGCATTGGGTCGTGGTCCGGGGCCGGGCGAAGGTCACCAAGGGGAAGGAGAGCTTCACCCTGGAGGTGGATCAGTCGACCTATGTTTCGAAGGAAGAAACCCACAGCCTGGAGAACGCGGGCGATGAACCGCTCGAAGTGATCGAGGTTCAGTCCGGCGGCTATCTCGGCGAGGACGACATCGTGCGTCTCGAGGACCGTTACGGACGCAGCTCGACCGACTCTCCCGGCTGAAGCCCCTCGGCGTCGGGCAGGAAGCGATGCAGGACGGTCGCTCCCACCGCGTCGCCCCAGACATTGACCGAGGTGCGGAAGCGGTCGAGGAACCAATCGACCGCCAAGAGGAGGCCGATGCCCTCGAGCGGCAAGCCCACCGCCTCCAAGACGATCACCATGGTGACCAGTCCGGCCTCGGGTATTCCGGCGGCCCCGATCGCGGCGAACGTCGCGGTCACGAGCACGATGATCTGCTGGCCGATTGAGAGGTCGAGCCCGTAGGCCTGGGCGATGAACATCACGGCGACGGCCTCGTAGAGCGCCGTGCCGTTCATATTGATCGTGCTGCCCAAGGGCAGGACGAAGCGCACGGCCCGGAGATCGACGCCGTTCTCGCGCGCGCATTCCATGGTGAGCGGCAGGGTCGCCGACGAGCTCGCGGTGCCAAACGCGGTGAAGAGCGCGCGCAGGAGGCCGAGCAGATAGCCGGGCCCGCGCCCGGAGATAAGGAAAAGGATCAGCATCAGCACGAGGAAGTGAAGGCCGAGGCCGGAGAGCACGGTCACGATGTAGAGCCCGACCGACTCGATTTCCTGGACGAAGGCATCGCCCCCGCCGGCCTTGCCGAGCCGGCCCGCGACCAGGGCGAAGATGCCGACCGGTGCAAAATACATCAGCCAGGTGACGAGCTTCATCATCGCCTCGTTGATGCCATTGAAGAAGGCGATGACATGCTCGCCCACGCGCCCCAGCGTCGTGAGCGCCGCCGAGAAGACGATGGCGAACAGAATCAGCGGCAGGAGCTGGGTATTGGCCGCCGAGGCGACGAGATTCGGTGTCACGAGGGAAAGCAGGAGGTCGCTGAAGCCCGTGCCCTCCTTGGCCGCGATGCTTTCGGAAAGTCCGGTGGACTCGAATTCGAGGCCGTTTCCCGGCTGGATGATGTTCACCATGACGAGGCCGATGGCGACCGCGATCACCGTGGTCGCGAGGAAATAGATCACGGTGATGCCGCCGATGCGCCCCAGGCGGCGCACATCGCCCAAGGCCGCGACCCCGCTCACCACCGCCGCGATGATGAGCGGGATGATCAGCATCTTGAGCGCGTTCAGGAAGAGCTTGCCGATCCAGGCGATCTCGGCCATCGCCTCGCCCCAGAACCAGCCCGAGAGAATCCCGGCCACGACACCGATCACGATGAAGAGGAGGAGGAAGGTGGCGTGCTTGTGGGGCATGGCTCGAGGTCGGGCGGGCTTCGGCTCGCAAGCACCCTAACAGATATCGCCGTGCCCATCAGCGGATAGAAGCCCCTGGCCAAGGCCGCCCGCTTCGCGCGATAAAGCTTGGGATCAAGGGTGTGAGGGGCCTCTTGCCATGACGGATCCCGACGGCCAACGGTCGAACGACGCGCATCCCGGAATCGACGCCCTGATGCCCCAGGCGATGGCGCTTCGGGCCGAAGAGGTGGGGGTCGCGAAGGCCCGGCTCGATTTCTGACGTCTCTTGATCCTGGCGGTGCTCGCCGGCGCCTTCATCGCCTTCGGCGCGATGTTCGCGACCGTGGTGAGCGCGGGCGCGGAGGCGTTGCCCTTCGGCGTCGCGCGCCTGCTTGCGGGCCTCGTCTTCTCGCTCGGTCTCATCCTCGTGATTGTGGGCGGCGCCGAGCTCTTCACCGGCAACGCGCTGATCGTCATGGCCTGGGCCGCCCGGGGGATCGCCACCGGCGCGATCTTGCGCAACTGGGCGATCGTCTATCTCGGCAATTTGATCAGAAGCGCGGCCACCGCGCTTCTGATCTTCGCCGCCCAGCAATACGGCATGGGCGCCGGCGCGGTCGGAAGCGCCGCGCTCAACATCGCCGCCGCCAAGACGGGGCTCGCCTTCGGGCCCGCTCTTGCCCTCGGCATCCTCTGCAACACGCTGGTTTGCCTCGCGGTCTGGCTCTGCTTTTCCGCGCGCACGGTGGTCGGCAAGATCTTCGCGCTCGTGCCCCCGATCACCGCCTTCGTCGCGGGCGGCTTCGAGCACAGCGTCGCGAACATGTATTTCATCCCCATCGGGCTCTTGATCAAATATCTCGCGCCCGATTCCTTCTGGCAGACGATCGGAAAGGTCCCCGCCGACTATCCGACGCTGAGCCTCCTGGGCTTCATCGAGAATCTCGTCCCCGTCACGATCGGCAATGTGATCGGGGGCGGCGTGCTCGTCGGCGTGGTCTATTGGTTCGCCTATTTGCGCGGACGTTGATCCGGCACTCTAGCGCACGAGTTCGAGGATCTCGGCGAAGGCCGGGCTGTCTTTTCGTTCGAGCCACTCGAACAGGACCATCTCGGTCGTGACACAGGCGACGCCGCAGGTTTTCATGCGCTCGATCGCCCCCTCCCGGTCCGCCGCCCGGCGCGAGGCGCAAGCGTCGGCGACGAGATAGACCGTCTCCCCCCTCTCTCTCAGCCCGAGCGCCGTCTGGAGCAGGCAGACATGGGTCTCGGCGCCGGCGAGGACGAACTGGTCGCGCCCGCTCGCCTTGAGGGCATCGATGCGCGCGCTGAAGGCGTCTTCGCGCGTGGCCCCGAAGGCGAGCTTGGCGATGACGGCGGCGTCGTCGGGGAGCGCGCTCGCGATTTGAGGGACCGTGCTCCCGAGCCCTTCCGGGTATTCCTCGGTCAGCGTCACGGGGACCTCGAAGAGCCGCGCGGCCCAGATGAGCGCCCCGGCCCGCCCCAGAAGCTCAGGTCCCCCGGAGAGCGCCGGGATCAGCCTTTCCTGGAGATCGACGACGATCAGCGCCGAGCGCCTCGAATGGAGTAGAATGGTCCCCTCCCGCGAACGAGCCCAAGATGCCGGAACGGGAGGGGCGCGGCAAGCCTGCGCGCTCTTGGTGTCTTGAGACGAGGGAGATTATGCCATGGAAAAGCCCGCCCCCGCCGATCATCCGATCCAGGATTTGCTCGCCCGGCGCTGGAGCCCCCGGAGCTTCGCCGACGAGGCGGTGCCTGGAAAAATCCTCCTCTCGCTCTTCGAGGCGGCCCGTTGGGCGCCTTCCTCCTTCAACGAGCAGCCCTGGTTCTTCCTCATCGCCGTGAAGGAGGATCGCGAGGCGTTCGAGCGCATGCTGTCCTGCCTGGTGCCCGGCAACCAGGCCTGGGCCAAGGGCGCGCCGGTCTTGATGCTGACGGCCGCCAGGCTCGCCTTCGAGCGCGACGCCAAGCCCAACCGCCACGCCTTCCACGATGTGGGGCTGGCCGCCATGAGCCTCGTCATCGAGGCCACGGCGCGCGGCCTCTTCGCCCATCAGATGGCGGGCATCGAGGCGGAGAAGATCCGCGCGAGTTATGGGCTTCCCGACGACGTCGATCCGGCGACCGCGATCGCGCTCGGCTATCCGGCGGATGCAATCCCTGAGGACATGACGGAACGCGAGCTTGCGCCCCGCAGCCGCAAGGCGCTCGAAGATTTCATCTTCACCGAGGGCTGGGGCAAGCCCGCTTCTTTGCTGAGGTGAGGCGGCTCGGCTGGGCTTTCGGCTTGCGCGGCTAATGTCCGCTTCGAGCCAGAAGCGGACCTAAGAACGAGTGTTAGAAGTCCA
>JAPUJA010000008.1 GCA_027296525.1 Pseudomonadota bacterium
AAGGGCGGCAAGAAGCGCAAGATCAAGTACGTCGTGATGCACACCGTGGAAGGAAGCTACAAGGGGTGCATTTCGTGGTTCCGCAACGCGAAGTCCAAGGTGAGCGCGCATTATGTCATCGGCGAAGCGGGCGAGCTCTACGCGCTCGTGCCCGAGGGCGCCCGCGCCTGGCATGCCGGCGTCGCATCCTGGCGCGGGAAGAGCGATATCAACGACGCCTCGATCGGGATCGAGCTCGTCAACCCGGGACACGAATGGGGCTATCGTCCGTTTCCTGAGCGGCAGATGGCGGGGCTCGAGCGGCTCACCGCCGATGTCCTCGCGCGTCACGCCATCCCAAAGCGCAACGTGGTCGGCCATTCCGACGTCACGCCCGGACGCAAGAAGGACCCGGGCGAGCTGTTCGACTGGCGGCGGCTGGCCCGGGCGGGCATCGGTCTGTGGCCTTCGAGGCCGGTGGTGGCGCGCGAGATGGGACTCGCGCTCGAGATCGGAGCGGCGGGCTCGGAGGTCAAAGCCCTCCAGGAAGCCCTCGCCGAGTTCGGCTATGGGATCGACCCCGACGGGCGCTTCGGCACGGCGACGCGGGCCGTGGTCGAAGCCTTTCAACGGCATTTCCGCCCGGAGCGGGTGGACGGCATCGCCGAGCCCGAGACGAGCCAGCTCCTCTTCCAGCTCCTCCATCTCGCCGCTTGACGGCCTCGCCGCTTGACGGCGCGCGCGCTTTGCCCCACCTAAAAAAGGCGTCAGATGGTCGGATGGCCGCCGCCGCGCTTGAGGCGCGGGGGAGGAAAGTCCGGGCTCCATGGAAACACGGTGCCGGGTAATACCCGGCGGGGGCGACCCTCGGGAAAGTGCCACAGAAAGCAAACCGCCCGTCCCTTCGGACGACGGGTAAGGGTGAAAGGGTGCGGTAAGAGCGCACCGCGCCCCCGGCAACGGGGGCGGCAGGGCAAACCCCACCGGGAGCAAGACCAAGTAGAGGCGGCGCCCTCCGGGCCCGGAGACGGGCCGGAGACGGCGGGTTTCCGCGCCGGCCGCCTGGGTCGGTCGCTCGAGGCGTCCGGTGACGGGCGCCCTAGATGAATGGCCATCCCCCGGTCCGGGCCGCGCCCTCTCCGGGGACAGAACCCGGCTTACAGACCGTCTGACGCGCCTTGCCCATGGCATCTGACAGGAAGGGCGGAGAGGAGGCCCCCTCCAGCCCGCCGGAGCGTCTTCCCGGCGTTTCCCTGCTGCGCAAGCATTCGTCTTCCGTTCCAAGCGATGCAAATCGAGTCGCAAAGTAAGAACATAAAAAGAACAAACATACTCTTAGCGTAGCGCGAGAATTCGACCCCCAACTGCTGGTGGGATCACCTCACGAGTTCTCACAAACCCCGCAGACCCCCCTTAAGTGCTTAAGTTTTTTTATGTTTTATTTGTCCTGATTATTGACGCCCATATTGTCCCATGATATCCCATGTGATCCCAAAGCGGGCTCCAGCCGGCTTAGGGGTGGTTCGGGTATGCCGGCAGAGGCGGCAAAAACGGCCGACCCATCCACGGGGGGGGGGAAATGCCATTGTTTGTCGGCACTTACGAAAATAAAGTCGACAAAAAAGGACGGGTTTCGGTACCGGCGCGGTTTCGCGCCGCGCTTAGCGGCGAAAGCTTCAACGGCATCGTCGCCTACCCCGCTTTCGACGGCATCCAGGCGATCGAGGCGAGCGGAATCGGTTGGCTCGAACAGCTGAGCGGGCGGCTCAACAGCCTCAACCCCTTTTCCCCCGGCCATCGGACCCTCGCGACGGCGATCTTTGGGCGCAGCCTCCAGCTGCCCTTCGACGACGAGGGCCGCGTCATCCTGCCCCAGGAGTTCCTCAATCACGCCGGGATCACGGAGCGGGCGACCTTCGTGGCCTTGGGGCGCACTTTCCTGATCTGGGATCCGAAGACCTACGAGGCTTTCGCGCGCGAGGTCGGTGAACAGGCCGCGCGCGAGAGCGTGCGCCTCGATCCGTCCTTCGGTCGCGATCCGACCGAAGGTGGCCGATGATGCCGCCTCGTTCATCCCATACGCCCGTGCTGCTCGCGGAGGTGATCGCGGCTCTCGCGCCCAGCGACGGCCTCGTCTATGTCGACGGCACCTTCGGCGCGGGCGGCTACAGCCGGGCGCTCCTCGAAGCCGCGGAATGCACCGTCTGGGCGATCGACCGGGATCCGGAGGCGATCGCCGCCGGCGAGGCGCTCGCGCGCGAGTTTCCGGACCGGCTTCGACCCCTCAAGGGCCGCTTCGGTGCGATGGAGCGCCTACTGAGCGATCGAGGGCTCGAGGCGGTCAACGGCATCATGCTCGATCTGGGCGTCTCCTCGACGCAGATCGACCGTCCGGCGCGCGGCTTCTCCTTTCGCTTCGACGCGCCTCTCGACATGCGCATGGAAGGCGAAGGTCCAAGCGCCGCGGATTTCGTCAACAGCGCGCCCGAAGACGAGCTCGCATCGGTCATCTACCGCTACGGCGAGGAGCGCCGCTCGCGCGCGATCGCACGGGCCATCGTCGCGACCCGCCGGAAGGGACGGATCGCACAGACGGGCGAGCTTGCGGATCTCGTGCGCCGGGTGGTGAAGGGACGCAAGAGCGGCATCGATCCCGCCACACGCACCTTTCAGGCGCTTCGCATACACATCAATGACGAGCTGGGCGAGCTCGAGCGCGGACTTTACGCGGCCGAGCGCCTGCTCAGCCCTGGCGGGCGGCTCGCCGTCGTCTCCTATCATTCGCTCGAGGATCGTCGCGTGAAGACCTTCCTTTACGCCCGCGCCGGCCGCGTGACGCGGCCGAGCCGTCATCTTCCCGAGGCCGCCACAAAATCGCCGCAACCCTCCTTCAAGCTCCTCACGACACGGGTCGTCCGCCCCCAAGCCATCGAGATCCGCGACAACCCTCGGGCCCGTTCGGCGCGTCTGCGTGCCGCCGAGCGCACGAGCGCCGCCCCCTGGCCGGCGCAGGAAGCCGCGTAATGCGGGCCGCCAATCTGCTTTGGCTTGGTGTCACCGCGGCGGTCGCATTCGGCGTGTTCCTGGTTGCTTACGAGGTCCGCCAGTTGGAAGAAAAGCGCGATCAGATTCACAGCAACATCGCCGACGCGGGGCGGGCCGTCCACGTCCTGCGTGCGGAATGGAGCTATCTCAACAGCCCTCACCGGCTGGACGCGCTCGCCCAGCGGCACCTCGACCTCGGCCCGCTCCAGGGCTCGCAGATGATCGCGATCGAAGACCTGCCCTCCCGCAACGCCGTGCTCCCCGCGCCGAGATTCGACGCCATGCTGTCCAGCGCAGGCGTGGAGCCATGAGGCGGCGCCGCGGACCGGGCCCGCGCGGCCGGTTCGACTACGGACCGGTCCTGGCCGAGGCCATCGAGCAGATGAGAATTCGAGGGGCCACGAAGAAGGCTCTTCAGACGGGACGCAGCCGTCTCCTGCTCGCGGGCGTGCTGTTCCTGTTCGGCTTCGCGATCCTGGCCGTTCGCCTGTTCGAAGTCGCCGTACTGAAACCCGATTACGAGCCGCGGGCCGCCTCCTATTCCTCGGATCGTTACGCCTCAACCCGGGCCGATATCGTCGATCGCAACGGCCACCTGCTCGCCACCAATCTGCCGACGGCATCGCTCTATGCGGATCCCACGCGGATCCTCGACGTCGAAGAGGCCGTGCAGAAGCTCGTTACCGTTCTGCCCGAGCTCGATCCCGGCATGCTTCGCCATCGCCTCGCAAGCGAGAGGCGGTTCATCTGGATCAAACGCCATCTGACGCCGAAGCAGAAATACGAGGTCAACCGCCTGGGCCTTCCGGGTCTTGCCTTCCTCGATAGCGAACGTCGGGTCTACCCCCACGGCGCCCTGCTCGCTCATCTGATCGGTTATACGAGCATCGACAATCAGGGGCTGGCGGGGCTCGAGCGCAGCCTCGACGCGCGGCTCACCTCGACGGCACTCGGCGCGCCCGAAGCGCTCGCGCTCTCGATCGAGCTGGGCGTACAGCATGTCGTGCACGAGGAACTCGCCCGCACGACGGCCGAGTTCAATGCGCTCGGCGCCGCCGGGTTGGTGCTCGATGTCGACACGGGCGAGATCCTGGCTCTCGTCAGCCTGCCCGACTTCGATCCCAACCTGCCGGGTATCCCCGAAGGCAAAGCGCGCTTCAACCGGGCCACTCTCGGCATCTACGAGATGGGCTCGACCTTCAAAGCCTTCACCGTCGCGATGGCGCTCGACTCAGGTGTCGTCGGCCTTACCGACGGTTATGACGCGAGCCAGCCGATCGCGATTTCCCGTTACCGGATCACCGACTTCCATCCGCAGAACCGTTGGCTCTCGGTACCGGAAATCATCCTCTATTCATCGAACATCGGCGCGGCGAAGATGGCGCTCGACGTGGGCGCCGAGCGCCAGCAAGACTATTTGCGCCGCTTCGGACTTCTCACGCCCGCCGCCATCGAGCTGTCTGAAGTCGGCGCGCCCATGGCGCCGGCGACGTGGCGCGACATCAACACCATGACGATCGGCTTCGGCCACGGCATCGCCGTGAGCCCGCTCCAGCTCGCCTCCGGTATCGCCGCCCTGGTCAATGGCGGCATCGTGCGCCCCGCCACGCTGCTCAAGCGCGACAACGACGAGCCGGTGGAAGGCACGCGTGTGATCCGCGCGCAAGTCTCCGATCACATGCGCGCGCTCTTGAGACTCGTCGTTCAGGGCGGAACCGGAAAGAACGCCGAAGCGCCCGGTTACCTCGTGGGCGGAAAGACGGGCACCGCCGAAAAAGTCACGC
>JAPUJA010000080.1 GCA_027296525.1 Pseudomonadota bacterium
GCCTGGGCGTCGAGCGCGGCGACGTGCAAGCCTGGCCGACGGGCGCGGTCGCACCGCCCATGGTCGCACCGTCCACGGTCGCACCGTCCACGGCCGCACCGTCCACGGCCGCGCCGCCCACGGCCGCCCGCGCGCGCGTCCTTTCGCTCGCCTTGAGCCCGGCCGGCGCGCCCGCCGATTGGCCGGCCGAGATAAGCGCCCTCGATGCCGCACTCCAAGGCGTCGAGCGCGTTGATTGCCCGGGGCTTCGCGAGGAGGCGGGGGTGATCGCGCTCCGCATGCGCGAGGCGCTCGAAACGCCGGGCAAGCGCGCGGCCCTGGTGACGCCCGACCGCGAGCTCGCGCGCCGGGTGGCCGCCGAGCTTCGCCGCTATGCCATCGAGATCGACGACTCAGGGGGAATACCGCTCGCCGACAGCCCGCCTGGGCTGTTCTTGCGGCTCACCGCCGAGCTCGCCCAGCGCGCGCTCGAGCCCATCGCGCTTTTGGCCGCGCTCAAGCATCCGCTCGCCGCGGGCGGGCTTTCGCCCGCCGCCTTCAAGGACCGGGTGCGCCGGCTCGAGCGCGCCGCGCTCCGCGGACCCCGCCCGGCTCCCGGGTTCCAGGGGCTCAGGCGGGTGCTCGACGAAAGCGAGGAGGGCCGAGCGCTTCGCCCCTGGCTCGAGGCGCTCGAGCGCCAAGCGCGCCCGTTTCTCGAGCTCATCGGGCGCGCGAGCGTGCCCCTCGGCCGGCTCATCGAGGGCCATCTCGCGTTCGCCGAGGCCTGGGGCGCGAGCGAGGCGGAGCCAGGGGAGGCGCGCCTCTGGGCGGGCGAGGCGGGCGAGGCGGCGGCGGCCTTCATGGCCGAGTTCCTCGACGGCGCGGGCGCGATGGAGGCGATCGAGGGGCCGAGCTATCCCGCGCTTCTCGAATCGCTCATGGCGGGCCCGAGCGTTCGCCCGCGTTACGGACGCCATGATCGGCTGTTCATCTGGGGGCCGCTGGAAGCGCGCCTCCAGCAAACCGACCTCATGATCCTGGGCGGGCTCAACGAGGCAAGCTGGCCACCGGAGCCCGAGGCCGACCCCTGGATGAGCCGGCCGATGCGCGCGGCCTTCGGGCTCGCCGCGCTCGAACGGCGGATCGGGCTCTCGGCCCATGATTTTGCTCAGTGTTTCGCGGCGCCCGAGGTCATGCTGAGCCGCGCGGTCAAGGTCGCGGGCACTCCAACCGTGCCGTCCCGCTGGCTGATCCGCCTCGAGACGCTGCTCACCGCGCTCGGGCGCAGGGGCGCGCTCGAACGCGCCGCGCCCCTCCGGCTCGCCTGGCAGAAACGCCTGGACGCGCCCGAACGCTTCGAGCGGATCGAGCCCCCGGCGCCAGCGCCGGCGCTCGCCGCCCGGCCGCGGCGCCTTTCGGTCACCCAGGTCGAGACCTGGATGCGCGATCCCTATGCGGTCTATGCGCGCCATGTGCTCAAGCTCAAACCCCTCGATCCGATCGGCGCGGAACCGGGCGCCGCCGAGCGCGGCATCTTCATCCACGAGGCACTCGACGATTTCATCAGTGGCAACCGAGGCGAACTTCCGCCCGACGCCCTGGCGAGACTGATCGCCTGCGGCGAGAAGGCGTTCGGCGCCGCGCTCGCGCGACCCGGGGTGTGGGTCTTCTGGTGGCCGCGCTTCTTGCGGATCGCCCGGTGGTTCGTCGATACCGAGCGCGCGCGCCGGGCCGCCGCCTTCGAGACCCTTGGAACCGAGGTCAGAGGCAAGATGACCGTAACCGGACCGGCCGGCCTCTTCACGCTTACCGCCAAGGCCGACCGGATCGATCGGGACGGCGCCGGCGGGCTCGTCATCATCGACTACAAGACCGGCACTCTCCCCAAGCCCGATCATATCCAGCAGGGCCTCTCGCCTCAGCTCGCGCTCGAGGCGGCGATCGCCGAGGCCGGGGGTTTCGCCGCGGTTCCGCCGGCCGGCGTCACGGAACTCGCCTATTGGCGTCTCGGCGGCGGCGATCCCGCCGGCGAGACGAAACCCGTCGCGGGCGATCCACGGGCGCTGATCGGCGAGGCCGAGGAGGGCCTGAAGCGATTGGTCGCGGCCTTCGACGACCCGGCGACCGCCTATGCCGTGCGCCCCCGTCCCGAGGCACCGCCGGCGGGCGGCGACTACGACCACCTCGCCCGGCTGAAGGAGTGGTCGGCCGTCGAGGAAGGCGTGCTCAGTTGAGCGCGGCCCAAAGGCGCGCGGCCGATCCGTCGGGCTCGGCCTGGGTCACCGCCTCGGCCGGAACCGGCAAGACCAAGGTTCTGACCGATCGCGTGCTCCGCCTCTTGCTCGAGGCCACCCCGCCGGAGCGGATTCTGTGCATCACCTACACCAAGGCGGCGGCCGCCGAGATGGCGCTTCGGATCAACGAGACGCTGGCCCAGTGGGCGAGCGCCGAGCAGGCGGGTCTTTTCAAGGCGCTCGCGGCGCTCACCGGCGAAACGCCGGAAGCCTCGGTCATCGAAAGAGCGCGCGGCCTGCTTGCCGCCGTGCTCAATGCCCCGGGCGGGATGAAGATCCAGACGATCCACGCCTTCTGCCAGTCGCTGCTCCGCCGTTTCCCGATGGAGGCGGGCATCGCGCCCCATTTCGAGATCGCCGACGAACGCGACACGGCCGAAATGCTCGAAAGCGCATTGCAGTCATTGCTGATCGCGACGCGCGACGATCCTGCGCTCGCGAGTGCGCTCGAGGAGGTCACCTCCCATGTCGGCGAGCGTGATTTTCACGACGTGATGGCCGCACTCGCGGGTGCGCGCAACCGGCTCGCCCGTCTCTTGCGATACCATGGCGAGCCCGACGCCCTCATCGGCCATACCTACAGGCGCCTCGGGGTCGAACGGGGATCGAACGCGAGCGCGCTCATCGAGGCGGCTTGCCGGGATGACGCCTTCGACGGCGTCGGCTTGTCGCTCGCGCGCGGTGTCCTCAGTGAGGGCAGCGGCGCGGAAAAGGAAAGAGCGGACGCGATCAAGGCATGGCTCGAGGCGGCGCCCGAACAGAGACCCGCCCGGCTCGACTCCTATATGCTTGTCTTCCTCACCCAGAAGCTCGAGCCGCGCAAGAACCTGATCACTTCCGCGACCGCGGGACGCGCCCCCGACGCGGCGCGCGTGCTCGAAGACGAGTGCCAACGCCTGCTCGCTCTCAACGAGAAGCGGCGCTCGCTCGAGCTGGCCCGAAGCACGGCGGCGCTCGTCACCCTGGGCGCCGCGCTCATCGATCGCTTCGAGAACGAGAAGACGCGCCGCGCACGGCTCGATTACGACGATCAGATCCTGTTCGCCCGCGACCTCCTCACCGAGGCGCCGGGCGCCGCGTCCTGGGTGCTCTACAAGCTCGACGGCGGGATCGACCATATCCTGATCGACGAGGCCCAGGACACCGCGCCCGAACAGTGGCAGGTGATCGCGGCGCTCGCCGAGGAGTTCTTCGCGGGCGCCGGTGCGCGCGGGACGGAGCGCACGCTCTTCGTCGTCGGCGATGAGAAACAGTCGATCTTCAGCTTCCAAGGCGCCGAACCCCGGGCGCTCGAGGGCATGCGCCGCCATTTCGCCGAGAAGGTCGAGAACGCTGGAAAAAAATGGCGCGAGGTGCCGCTCGAGCTCTCCTTTCGCTCGACGCGTGCCGTGCTGCGCGCGGTCGACGCCGTGTTCGCCGAAAAGCGCGCCCGCGACGGCGTCGCGCTCTCGGGCGCCGCCATCCGCCACGAGGCCCATCGCAAGGGCCAGGCGGGCCTCGTCGAACTCTGGCCTCCCGTGGGCCCGCGCCCGCGCGCGCCCGCGCCCGCCTGGGCCCCGCCGCGCGAGCGGCGTTCGGGCGACAGTCCGCCCGCCAGACTCGCCCGGCGCATCGCCCGTCAGATCGCGACCTGGCTCGATGAGGGCGAGCGGCTGCCCGCGCGCGCGCGTCATCACGCCCGGCGACGTCTTGGTCCTGGTGCGCCGGCGCACCAGCTTCGTCGAGGAACTCGTGCGCGCGCTCAAGCAGCTCGACATTCCCGTCGCCGGGGTCGACCGCATGGTGCTGACCGAACAGATCGCGGTTATGGATTTGATCGCCCTCGGGGAATTTCTTCTTCTGCCCGAGGACGATCTGACGCTCGCCACCCTGCTCAAATGCCCGCTCATCGGCTTCGACGAGGACGCCCTGTTCGCACTCGCCCATGATCGGGATGAAAAGAGCCTGTGGCGATGCCTGACGTCGCGCCGCGCGGAGCGGCCCGACTTCAACGCGGCCCACGGCTTTCTGGCGAAGCTCTTGGCGCGCGCCGACATCACCCCGCCGTTTGAGCTCTATGCCGAGGTCCTGGGAACGCTCGGCGGCCGCCGGGCGCTGCTCGCGCGCTTAGGCTGGGAGGCCGACGATCCGATCGACGAGTTTCTGAGCCTCGCGCTCGACTATCAGCGCCGGCACACGCCGTCGCTTCAGGGATTCCTGCACTGGCTGGGCGAGGGCCGCGCCGAGATCAAGCGCGACCTCGAACAGGGCGGCGACGCGGTGCGCATCATGACGGTTCAGGGCGCGAAGGGTCTGCAAGCGCCCATCGTCTTCCTGCCGGAAACCCTTCAGGCGCCGAGCCCGAGGGAGACCATCCTGTGGCCCGAGGGCGAGCCCGGCGACGAGATCCTTCTTTGGCCGGGCCGGGTCGCGCGCGACGACCGGCTGTCGAGGGCCGCGCGCGAGGCCGCCCGGCGGCGCGTGGCGGAGGAGTACCGCCGCCTGCTCTATGTCGCGATGACCCGCGCCGAGGACCGGCTGTATCTCTGCGGCTGGCGCACGAAACGCGAGCCCAGCCCCGACTGCTGGTACAACCTGATCGAAGAGGCCTTGGCCAAGCTCGGCCCGCCCGTCGCCTTCGACTTCACGGCCGACGGGCCCGAGGGCTGGGCTGGGCCGGGCTATCGGATCCGGGGCCGCCAGGGAGGCAAACCGAGACCTGAGCGGCGCGCGCCCCGTGCGGGCGCACCGGCCGGCCTCCCTGAGTTCGCACGCCGGCCCGCGCCTTCGGAGCCCGCCTCCCCGCGCCCGCTTTCGCCCTCGCGCGCCGCTCCCGAGGAGCCGCCGGCGCGCTCGCCCCTCGAGCCGGCAAACGGCTTCATGCGCGGACGCCTGATCCACCGCCTGCTCGAAATCCTGCCCGGGCTTCGGCCCGAGCGGCGCACGTCGGCGGCCGAGCGCTATCTCGCGCGGCCCGGCCTGGGGCTCGATGCCGGGGACGCCCGAGAGATCGCTGAGTCGACCTGCCGGCTCCTCGAAGATCCTGAATTCGCGCCCCTGTTCGGGGCCAACGGGCGGGCCGAGGTGCCGCTGGCGGCGTTGGTCGGCGGGCGACTGATCGCCGGGCAAGTCGACCGGCTCGTGGTCGGCGAGGAGGCGGTGCTGATCCTCGATTATAAGACCAATCGTAAGATCCCGGCGCGGCCCGAAGACGTGCCCGCCGCCTATCTCGCGCAGATGGCAAGCTACCGCGCCGTGCTTCGCCGCATCTTTCCGAAGCGGCGCATTCGGGCGGCTTTGCTCTGGACCGACGGGCCGGTATTCATGGCGCTCGAGGATGCTCTTCTCGATCCTCACACGCCTTGACGCTCCGCCGACCCGCACCTAGAGTCCGGAGCGATTTGAGGCCCGCCCATCCGACGCACGTCACGAAAAAGGGAAACCACCATGGCGATCGTCCATGTCACCGACGCCTCTTTTGACGAACAGGTGCTCAAATCGGACCGGCCCGTCCTGGTGGATTTTTGGGCCGAATGGTGCGCCCCCTGCCGTCAGATCGCGCCGCTTCTCGAGGAGCTCGCGAGCGAGCTGGGCGAAACCCTCGAGATCGCCAAGATCGACGTTGATTCGAATCCGGCGACGCCGGGCAAGTACGGTGTGCGCGGCATCCCGACCCTGATCCTGTTCAAGAACGGCGAGGTCGCCGCCACCAAGGTCGGTGCGCTGCCCAAGACCAAGCTCTATCAATGGGTGCAGTCCTCGATCTGAAGGGATGCTTTTCCTGACGATGAGCCCCGGCGGGGGGAGCCCCGGCGGGGGTTTTCGTCGGCGCAGGATAAAGCCTAGACCGGCAGGGTCTCGTTCTCGGCGAGCAGCCGGCCGATGAGATAGAGCGAGCCGCAGACCAGGACGCGCGCGAGGCCGGCGCGTCCGATTCGCGCCGCCAGCTCGACGAACGCGCTTCGAAGGTCGGCGGCCGTTCGGGTCGGGACGTCGAACGGCGCGATGCGGGCCGCGAGCTCCTCGGCCGTGAGGCTCGCCGGCTCGCCGGGCACAGGCACGCAGTGGATGCTTCGGGCAAAGGGCGCAAGCGGCGCGACGAAGTCCTCCGGATTCTTGCTGCTCAGCATGCCGATCACGAGATCGACCGGCGCCCAGGGCTGTATCGCGCTCGCGAGCGCCCGGCCGGCGGCCCCGTTATGGCCCCCGTCGGCCCAGAGCTCCGCGCCCTCGGGTAGAAGCCCCGTGAGCGGACCGGGGCCGAGACGCTGAAGACGGCCCGGCCAGCGGACCCCGACCAGGCCGCGCGCGAGCGCGCCGTCGGAGACGCGAAATCCCTCGAGGCGACGCACGCACGCGATCGCCAACCCGGCGTTGGCGAGTTGATGATCGCCCAAGAGCGCCGGCAGGGGAAAGTCGAGCTCGTCCGAGCCGGCGGTGAAGCAGAGCCTGCCGCGAAGCGGTTGGGCGGCGTAGTCCTCGCCCCAAACGATCAGCGGGCTCTCGATCTCGGCCGCGCGCCGCCGGATGACCTCGAGCGCCTCGGGCGGTTGCGGGCCGATCACCGCGGGCACGCCGGGCTTCAAGATACCCGCCTTCTCCCCGGCGATCGCGCTCAGGTCGTCGCCCAGATACTGCGTGTGATCGACGGCGATGGGCGTGATCGCGCTGAGCAGCGGCTGATCGACGACGTTGGTCGCATCCAGCCTTCCGCCCAAACCCACCTCCAAGAGAAGAACGTCCGCGGGCTGGCGCGCGAAGGCGAGAAAGGCGGCAGCAGTCGTGATCTCGAAGAAGGTGATGGGATCGCCGTCATTGACGCGTTCGCATTCACCCAGGAGTTTCTCGAGCTCATCCTCGGCGATGATCTTTCCCGTCAGGCGAATCCGTTCGGCAAAACGAACGAGGTGCGGCGAACTGTAGACATGAACCCGATAGCCCGCGTCTTCGAGACAGGCGCGCAGGAAAGCGATCACCGAACCCTTGCCGTTGGTGCCCGCGACGTGGATGACGGGCGGAAGCCGATGATGCGGGCTGTCGAGGCGCGCGAGCAGGTTGAGAACACGATCGAGGGAAAGGTCGATCATCTTCGGATGAAGCGCCTTCAGGCGATCGAGCAGCGCGTCAACCTGAATCGGAGTCGTTCCTTTGTTCGGCGGGCCCGCTCGCCTCGGGCGGCGGGATCTCGAGAGCCTCCTGGGGCAGGTCGAACACGGAGGCCTGAGATCGAGGCGCGCGAAGGAGCTTGAGAAGGCGCACGATCATGCCCCGAAGCTCGTGGCGGTGGACGACCATATCGACCATGCCATGCTCCAAGAGATATTCGGAACGCTGGAATCCCTCAGGCAGTTTCTCGTGTATCGTCTCCTCGATGACGCGTCGGCCCGCGAAGCCGATGATCGCGTCGGGCTCCGCGATCAAGAGATCGCCGAGTGAGGCAAAAGAGGCGGTCACGCCGCCCGTCGTCGGATGGGTGAGCACGACCAAATAGGGCAAACCCGCATCCTTCACCTCGTTGATCCCAATCGTGGTTCGCGCCATCTGCATCAAGGAAAGCACCCCTTCCTGCATGCGCGCGCCGCCCGAGGCGGGAATCGCGATCAGGCTCGCCTCCTGGAGAACGGCGAGCCGCGAGGCCGTGAGCATCGCCGCGCCCACGGCGATGCCCATCGAGCCCCCGAGAAAGCCGAAGTCGAGCGCCGCGACGACCACGGGCTCTCCATCCATGGTGCCATGGGCGACCAGGATCGCATCCTCTTGGCCGGTCGCGGCCTGCGCGGCGCGCAGACGGTCGGTGTAGCGCTTGCGGTCCTTGAACTTCAGGGGGTCGGTCGCCGTCTTGGGCAGCTCGATGAGCTGATACTGGCCCTCGTCGAACAGCGCGTCGAAACGCTGCTTGGGTCCGATACGCATGTGATGCTCGCATTGCGGGCAGACGAAGAGGCTCGCCGCGAGCTCCCGGCGGAAGATCATCTGCTCGCATTGCGGGCATTTGTCCCAAAGGTTCTCGGGGATGTCCGGCTTGCGCACGAGGGCGCGAACCTTCGGCCGAACGAAGCGGTCGAGCCAGCTCATGACGCGCTCGAGGGCGGCACGCGCGCGCTCCGCACGCCTTGGGCAAGGGCCCGCACGAAACCGACGACCTCTTCGACGAGACCGGCGCGCGGCCGGCCGTCGGCCTCGAGCGCCCCGGCGATCACCTTGACGAGCGCCGAGCCCACGACCGCGGCCTCGGCCACGCGCGCGATCTCGGCGGCGTCTTCGGGCGTCTTGATGCCGAAGCCGACGGCGACGGGAAGCCCGCTCTTGCGCTTCAAGTTCGAGACCGCCTTGTCGATCGCCTCGATCGCGCCACGCTTCGCGCCCGTGATGCCGGTCACCGAGACGTAGTAGATGAATCCGCCCGCGTTCGCGAGCACGCTGGGCAGGCGCTCCTCATCCGTCGTCGGCGTCGCAAGACGGATGAACCGGATACCCTTCGCGAGCGCGGGCAAGCAGAGCTCGGCGTCTTCTTCCGGCGGCAGGTCGACCACGATCAGGCCATCGACGCCCGCATCCCGCGCGGCGTCCAGGAAGGGTTCCACCCCAAAATGATGGATCGGGTTGTAATAGCCCATGAGCACCACGGGCGTTTCATCGTCGCGCGCGCGGAAACGGCGCACCATGTCGAGCACCTCACGAAGCTTGATGCCCGCCTTCAAGGCCCGTTGACCGGCGACCTGAATGGCCGGACCGTCGGCCATCGGATCGGTGAAGGGCATGCCGAGCTCGACGATATCCGCGCCCGCCTCGGGCAGCCTTGCAAAGATCTCGAAACCGGCCTTGGGGTTGGGATCGCCCGCCATGACATAGGTCACGAGGCCCGCGCGGCCTTCACGCGCAAGATCTGCGAAGCGGCGTTCGATTCGACCGGATGGCAAAAGCTCCCCTCCGCTAAATCTTGACGCCGAGGGCGTCGGCGACGATGAAAATATCCTTATCGCCGCGGCCGCACATGTTCATCAGGATGATGTGTTCCGGGCCGAGCTCGGGTGCGATCTTCGCCACATGGGCGAGCGCGTGAGAGGGTTCGAGCGCCGGGATGATGCCCTCGAGGCGCGAGCAAAGCTGAAACGCCTCGAGCGCCTCCTGATCCGTCACCGAGACGTATTCGACCCTTTTGACGTCGTGGAGCCAGGCGTGCTCGGGGCCGACGCCCGGATAATCGAGGCCGGCGGAGATCGAATGCGCCTCGAGGATCTGACCGTCATCGTCCTGCAAGAGATAGGTGCGGTTGCCGTGAAGCACGCCGGGCGTGCCGGCGGTGAGCGAAGCGGCGTGCTTGCCCGTCTCGATGCCGAGACCGGCCGCCTCGACGCCGATCATGGCCACCCCATCCTCGTCGAGAAACGGGTGGAAGAGTCCCATCGCGTTCGAGCCCCCGCCGATGCAGGCGACGAGCGTGTCCGGCAGGCGGCCCTCCGCCTTCATCATCTGATCGCGCGCCTCGCGGCCGATGACCGACTGAAAGTCGCGCACGAGCTCAGGGTACGGATGGGGCCCCGCGACCGTTCCGATGATATAGAAGGTCGTCTCCACGTTGGTCACCCAGTCGCGCAACGCCTCGTTCATCGCATCCTTGAGGGTGTTGGAGCCCGAGGTGACGGGAACGACCTCGGCGCCTAAGAGTTTCATGCGGAAGACGATGGGCGCTTGGCGCTCGATGTCCTTCGTGCCCATATAGACCGTGCAGGGCAGATCGAAGAGCGCGGCGACGGTCGCCGTCGCGACGCCGTGCTGGCCCGCGCCGGTCTCCGCGATGATCCGGGTCTTGCCCATCCGCTTGGCGAGCAGGATCTGGCCGATGCAGTTGTTGATCTTGTGCGCGCCGGTGTGATTGAGCTCATCGCGCTTGAAGTAGATCTTCGCGCCACCGAAAT
This sequence comes from Pseudomonadota bacterium, assembly GCA_027296525.1. Taxonomy (GTDB): domain Bacteria; phylum Pseudomonadota; class Alphaproteobacteria; order UBA828; family JAPUJA01; genus JAPUJA01. The sequence continues at coordinate 10,172 of JAPUJA010000080.1, forward strand.
GCGCGGTCAGCCGGCCGGTGAAATAGAGCGGACTCGGGCGCCCGACATAATGTTCGAGCAAGGTGTCGAACTCGGCCTGGAAGGCGGGATCGCTCTTCGCTTGTGTGTAGGCTTTCTTGAGCTCGAGGACGAGCGGCATCAGGGTCTCGGCGACGAAACGTCCGCCGAAGATGCCGAAACGGCCGTGCTCGTCGGGTCCGTCCCGAAAGGTGTTCAAGGGCTCGGTCAACGGGTCTCTCCTCAAACGGTGTCCTCAAACGGTGTCCGAAGCGGGGCGCCCGGCCACCGCGTCCAGAAACGCCCTTATGCGCTCGACGCTCTTCACCCCCGGGCGGGTCTCCACGCCCGACGATACATCGACCGCCTCGGCCCCTGCGATCGCGATCGCCTCGGCGACGTTTCCGGGCGTCAGCCCGCCGGAGAGGAGCCAGGGCCGACCCCCGCCAGCATCCTTGCGCGCAAGCAGCCGCCAGTCGAAGGCGCGAGCGTTGCCGCCCGGAAGCGCGTCGTCAAGCGCAGCGGGGGCCTTGGCGTCGAACATCAGCCAGTCGGCCACCTCGGCGAACGCGGCCACGGGCTCGAGGTCGGCCTCGATAGCCAGCTTGATCGCCTTAATCACCGGACGGGCGAAGCGTGCCCGGATCATGGCGACGCGCTCGGGCGACTCGGCGCCGTGGAGCTGGATCATGTCGAGACAGGCGCGCGCCGCTTCCAATTCCGGATCCCCCGGGTTCACGAACACGCCGACCTTCGCGACCCCTTCGGGCACCCGACGCGCCAGCTCGCGGGCCTCGGCGGGCGAAACGTAGCGCGGCGAGCGCCGATAGAAGACGAAGCCCACGAATCGCGCGCCGCCCTCGACGGCGGCCGCGATGCCCTCGGGCGTACGAAGCCCGCAGATCTTCACAGCCACGCCCATGCCGTCCTCCGGGGGTCAGGCCGGGGCGCCCGCCATCTCGTCGGCGATTCGCCCTGCGGCCGCGACGGGATCGCTCGCCTGGGTGATCGGGCGACCAACGACCAGGAAGTCCGCGCCACGCCGGATCGCCTCGGCGGGCGTCACGATGCGCTTTTGATCGTCCGCCGACGACCAGGCCGGGCGAATGCCCGGCACGACGAGGAGAAAGTCCGGACCGCAGCGGGCGCGCAGCCTATCGAGCTCGCGGGCGGAACATACGACACCGTCGACCCCGCTGTCTTGAGCGAGCCCGGCCAAACGGCTCACCGCCTCGGATACGTCGCCCCTGAGGCCGAGCGTTTCAAGGTCTTCCTCATCCATGCTGGTGAGCACCGTCACGGCGATCACCTTGGGGCGCGCGCCGCCGCTCGCGGCCGCCACCCGATGGGCCGCGCCCATCGCTGCGCGCATCATCGCGGACCCGCCGAGCGCGTGTATCGTGAGCATCGCCGGGCGCATGGCCCCGGCGGCACGCACGGCACCCGCGACCGTGTTGGGGATGTCGTAAAGCTTGAGATCGAGGAAGACGGGCGAACCTTCGGCGGCAACAGCCTGTACTCCTTCGGGACCGTTGGCGGTACAGAATTCGAGCCCGAGCTTGATGCCCGCAACCTGATCCTTGAGCCGGCGGGCAAGACCCCGCGCCGCGCCGAGCTCGACCGTGTCGATGGCGCATAAAAGGCGGCCCACGCCATCGCGCTCGGCCATGCTCCGTTTCCCCCCGCGGTCACACACACCCGTCGCACGCTCGGCCTCTTAGAGGCTCGGCCTCTTAGAGGCTCGGCCCCTTGAGAGGGGCTCTGGCGCGAGTCTACATCAGATCGAGCGGACCCGAAACACGCCAGCAGAGCGGCCAAAAGAGCCCGTCAGGGCACCTCGTCGGCGGGTGGCAAGCTGACCGGAAGCTCTTCCGGCGGACGCCGATCGAGCTGGCGGCGCAAGCCCGCCACCTCCTCCTCGAGGGCCGCGATCCGGCGCCGGCGGTTGCGCGCGAGCTGGCGCGTACGCTGGCCGAGCAGCCATTGGAGCACGACCCCGAACAGGACACCGCCGACGAGCGCGCCCAGCACCACGACATAGAGCGGCAGGTCGAGCGCGTAGGGCAGGGGATCGAACCCGACGGCCACCTTCTCGCGGTTGGCCAGGGCGAACGCCACCACGATCACGGTGACGAGCAGTCCCGCGATCCAACGCAGAACCTTCACCTCATCCTCCTGGAATGACGCCGCGCCCGGACGCGCGTCCCGATTGACGCGGGCGCGGCCCTATTTGGGGTTGAGCCGCTCGCGGAGCTCCTTACCCGTCTTGAAGAAGGGCAGGAATTTCCGATCGACCTGCACGGCCTCGCCGGTGCGCGGATTGCGCCCCATGCGAGCGGCCCGCTCCCGAACGGAGAAAGCGCCGAAGCCGCGAAGTTCCACCCGGTCGCCCCTCGAAAGCGCCGAGGAGATCTCGCCGAAGACGGTACCCACGATCCGTTCAGCATCCTGCAGCTTCAA
>JAPUJA010000081.1 GCA_027296525.1 Pseudomonadota bacterium
AGCGACTCGCCCACGAGGAAACGCCTCACCCCGGCGCGGCTCATCCGGACCAGATCATCATAGCCGCCAAGCCCGCTCTCGCAGACGAGCTTCCGATCGGATGGCACGTGCTTCGCCAGACGTTCCGTGGTCGTGAGATCGACCTCGAGGGTCTTCAGGTTGCGGTTATTGATGCCGATGAGTGAGGTGTCAAGCGCGAGCGCCCGTTCGAGCTCGGCCTCGTCGTGGACTTCGACCAGAACATCCAGCCCCAACGCATGCGCGGCGCCCGTGAGCTCGGCGGCCTCGGCGTCACCCAGCACCGCCATGATCAACAGGATGCAGTCGGCGCCCAAGGCACGCGCCTCGGCCACCTGATAGGGATCGAGCGTAAAGTCCTTGCGCAAGATAGGCAGCTCGGCAGCCGTCCGCGCGGCTTCGAGATCCGCGTCCCGGCCCATGAAGTAGGGCGTGTCGGTGAGCACCGAGAGGCAGGCTGCGCCGCCCGCCGCATAGGCGCGCGCCAGCGCCGGCGGGTCGAAATCGGCCCGGATGAGGCCCTTGCTCGGGCTCGCCTTCTTGATTTCGCCGATCAAACCGAAACCGCCGGAGGCGACGGCCTCGCCGAGACGCGCGGCGAAGCCGCGTGGCGCGGAGGCGTTCCGGGCGATCGCTGCCAATTCGCGGGCAGGGCGCTTTGCCTTCGCCTCGGCCAGATGCTCGCGCTTCTTGGCGCAGATATCGGCAAGCACGTCGCTCAAACCTCGCCCCCTTCGTTGGTGATGCGCACGAGCTCGCTCAAGGTCTGCTTCGCCTTACCCGCGTCGATCGCCTCGGCCGCGCGCGCAACGCCCTCTTCGAGCGTGGCAACCCGTTCCGCGACGATGAGCGCCGCGGCCGCGTTGAGGAGCACGATGTCGCGCAAGGGTCCCGGCGCGCCCTCCAGAAGCGCCGTCGCGAACGCCGCGTTCTCTTCGGGCGTTCCGCCGGCGAGGTCGGCGAGCTTCGCCCGGGCGAGGCCCGCCTCCTCGGGCACGACCTCGAAGCACCGCAGCTCGCCCTCCTTGAGCTCGGCCACACGGGTCGCGCCGGTCGTGGTGAGCTCGTCGAGCCCGTCCGCGCCGTGCACGACCCAGGCGCGCTCGCAACCGAGATGACCGAGCACCTCCGCCATGGGTTCGAGCCATTGCTCGGCGAAGACGCCGAGGAGCTGGCGCCGCGCCTGGGCGGGGTTGGCGAGCGGACCGAGCAGATTGAAAATCGTCCGGGTGCCGAGCTCGCGCCGCGCCTCGGCGACATGGCGCATGGCGCTGTGGTGGCGCGGCGCCATGAGAAAGCCGATGTGCGTGCTCTGAAGCGCCTTCGAGACAAGCTCCGGCGGTGCCTCGATGTTGACGCCGAGTGCGGCGAGAAGATCGGCCGAGCCCGATCTCGAGGAGAGCGCCCGGTTGCCGTGCTTGGCCACGGGCACGCCGCAGGCGGCGACCACGATCGCCGCCATGGTCGAGATGTTGAACGTGCCCTTGGCGTCGCCTCCGGTGCCGCAGGTATCGATCGCGCCCGCGGGCGCGTCGATCTTGGTCATGCGCCGGCGCAGCGCGCGCGCGCCGGCCGTGATCTCGTCGACCGTTTCACCCCGCACCCTGAGCACCATCAGGAAGGCGCCGATCTGGGCGGCGCTCGCCTGGCCCTCCATGATGAGGTCGAAGGCGGCTTGCGACGCCGCCGGACCGAGCCGCCGCCCGTCCGCGAGCGTCATGAGAATCGCCTTCATATCCTGAGAGCCCATGGTCACTTTTTCCGGGGTCACTTTTTCCGGGACCGGCTGACGATCGCGAGGAAGTTGTCGAGCAGTTGGTGGCCGTGTTCCGAGGCGATGCTCTCCGGATGAAACTGGACGCCGTAAGTGGGGAACTCGCGGTGGCGAAGGCCCATGATGACGCCATTCTCGGTCTCGGCCGTGATCTCGAGGCAATCGGGGAAGCCTTCCCGTTCGACGATGAGCGAATGATAGCGCGTCGCCTCAAAGGGGTTCGCCAAGCCTTCGAAGAGATCGCGGCCGTGATGGCGTATGGTGCTCGACTTGCCGTGCATGATGACGGGCGCCCGCCCGATCCGCCCGCCGAAGGCCTGGCCGATCGACTGATGGCCGAGACAGACCCCAAGGATCGGAAGCTCCCCGGCCGAGCGCCGGACGAGCTCGAGACAGATGCCCGCATGGTCCGGGTCCGAGGGGCCGGGCGAGATGACGATCGCTTCGGGTTCGAGCCTGTGGACCTCGTCCACGCTGATGACGTCGTTGCGATAGACGCGGACCTCGGCGCCGAGCTCGCCCAGAAAGTGAACGAGGTTGTAAGTGAAGCTGTCGTAATTGTCTATTAGGAGCAACATTTCAATACCTTAAATAAAGAATCTCAGAATGTGCATAAAGATTTGCCGGGGCCCGAATGGCGCGTGGTCGCGCCGCGCGCGTGATCGCGCCGCGCGCGTGATCGCGACACTCCCGGCGCACGCGCGCTCGCCGTCCGACCCCCGAGAGCCTTGACCTTCCCGTGACGGGAGGCCCCATTTGGGTCGTATTATGGGGTCTCGCGCCGCCCCGCCGATATGCCGGAAATCGGCGGCCAGGAAAAGGCCCAGATTCGTCGTCGAGGGCGGCGGGAGACGGAGATTTGACATGCGTCAACGCACACGCTCCCCTAAATCGAGGAAACTCTCGTTTGACAGGTTTCCGATCATGGAGGGTTCGATGGCCATCGCAAACCGTATGAGCGCGGCCGCCGTTGCCCTGGCGGCTGCTTTTCCAATGATCGCCGATGCCCATGAGGGCGCGGAGGGCGTTTATCGTCATGGCCATATGTGGGGATCGGGCTGGGGAATGGCGATCGGTCCTCTCTTGATGATTCTCGCGCTCGGCGCGCTCGTCGTCATGGTGATCTTCATCGTTCGCTCGATCACCGGCAGGGCGGGCCACATGGGGCATGACGCGGCGCGCCAGGGCGCGCTCAAGATTCTCGAGGAGCGCTTCGCCCGCGGCGAGATCGACGAGAAGGAGTTCACCGAGCGCCGGCGCCTGCTTTCGGATTAGGCCCAACGCGCCGGAGTGCGCTTGAGAGAGGTTCATGATGGATCGACCGGCTCACGGCGGAAGCCGCTGCCACGCAAGCTCCACAGCCGATCCGGGGCAAGGGGCGGGCGACTATACCTGTCCGATGCACCCCGAGGTCGTGAGCCTGGGCCCGGGCGATTGTCCGAAATGCGGCATGGCGCTCGAGCCCCGGGTGTTTCAGCCCGAGAGCGCGGCGGCCGACGCCGAATTCCGCAGCATGAGCCGGCGCTTCTGGGCGAGCCTCGTCCTCGCCCTTCCGCTCCTCTTCATCGCGATGTCCGACCTGATTCCGGGCCGCCCCCTTCAGGCCATCGCCTCGGAGCGGAGCTTGCTCTGGGTGCAGCTTGGCTTGGCCGCGCTGATCGTCTTTTGGGGCGGTTGGCCGCTGCTTGAGCGCGGCGTCCGTTCGATCGTCACGGGCCGCCTCAACATGTTCGCCTTGATCGCCATCGGTGTCGGGGTGGCCTTCGACTACAGCTTCGTGGCCGCGCTCTTCCCGGACATTTTCCCGCTCTCTTTCCGCCGCGCGGACGGAAGCGTCCCGGTCTACTTCGAGGCTGCGGGCGTGATCACGACACTCGTGCTGCTGGGGCAGGTTCTCGAGCTCGGCGCCCGCAGCCGCACGAGCCAGGCGATCCGCGCGCTCCTCGATCTTTCCCCGAAAATGGCGCGCATCATCCGTGACGACGGCGCCGAGGAAGACATACCGCTCGAACATGTCCAGGTCGGCGACCGCTTGCGTGTGCGGCCCGGCGAAAAGGTTCCGGTCGACGGGATCATCCTCGAAGGCACGAGCGCGATCGACGAATCGATGATGACGGGCGAGCCGATCCCGCTGGCGAAAGGAGCAGGCGAGAAGGTGATCGGCGCGACCGTGAACGGTGCGGGCGGGTTCGTGATGCGTGCCGAGCGCGTCGGCGCCGAGACGCTTCTGCACCAAATCGTCGCGATGGTGAGCGAGGCGCAGCGAAGCCGCGCGCCGGTCCAGCGTCTGGCCGATTCGGTCGCGGCCTATTTCGTGCCCGCCGTGGTGGCGATCGCGGCGCTTACCTTCGTCGTCTGGGCGCTTTTCGGTCCGCCGCCCAGCATGGCCTACGGCATCATCAATGCGGTCGCCGTTCTCATCATCGCCTGTCCTTGCGCGCTCGGACTCGCGACCCCGATGTCCATCATGGTGGGCACCGGCCGGGGCGCGCTCTCGGGCGTTCTGATCAAGAACGCGGAGGCGTTGGAGACCTTCGAGCGGGTCGACACCCTCGTGGTCGATAAGACGGGAACACTGACCGAGGGCCGGCCTCGCCTGGTCGCCGTCGTGCCCGCGCCCGGCTGGGCCGAAGACGAGCTTCTGCGGTTCGCCGGGGGCCTCGAAAGGGGCAGCGAACACCCGCTCAGCACCGCGATCGTCGAGGGCGCCGAGGCGAAGGGGCTCGCGCTTCCCGCCGCCACGGACTTTCGTTCCCTGACGGGCAGGGGTGTGGTGGGATCGATCGAGGACCGGCGGGTGGCCCTCGGCAACCGGCGCCTGCTCGATGAGCTCGACGTTGCGCCCGGAGAGCTCGCGGCGCGTGCCGAAGCGCTGCGGGCCGAAGGAGAGACCGTGATGTTCGTCGTGATCGGCGATGCCGTGGCGGGGCTCATCGGCGTCGCGGACCCCGTCAAGGAGACGACGCCCGATGCGCTCGCGCGCTTGAAAGAGGAGGGCGTGCATGTCGTCATGCTGACCGGCGACAATCAGACGACGGCGCAAGCCGTGGCCGCGAAGCTCGGCATCGACGACGTGCGCGCGGACATCCTTCCGCAGGAGAAGGGTGAGATCGTCCGGCGATTGCGTCAAGATGGCCGCGTCGTGGCGATGGCGGGCGATGGGGTGAACGACGCCCCGGCGCTCGCCGAGGCCGATGTCGGAATCGCCATGGGGACCGGCACGGATGTCGCGATGGAGGCGGCCGGCGTTACGCTCGTCAAGGGCGATCTCCGGGGCATCGTGCGGGCCCGTCGGCTCAGCCGGGCCACGATGCGGAACATCCGGCAAAATCTGTTTTTCGCTTTCGTGTATAATTCCCTCGGGATACCGATCGCCGCCGGGGTGCTCTTCCCGGTCATCGGGATATTGTTGAACCCGATGATCGCGAGCGCCGCGATGAGCCTGAGTTCGGTGTCGGTCATCGGCAACGCCCTGCGTCTGCGCAAGGCGCGGTTGTAAGGGCCGAGCGGCGATGCTCTTGTCCGTCGGCTTGGGCCGGAGAGGCCGGCGGCGGAAGCGAGGAACGATGAGGATCGGTGAAGCCGCAGAATGTTCGGGTGTTTCCGCGAAGGCGATCCGCTGCTACGAGAGCATCGCCCTGATACCGGCGGCGACGCGCAGCCCGGCCGGCGATCGCGATTACGGATCGACTCGAGCTCGACGACCTTGCGTTCGATCCGTTCGACATGGCAACACGCGCCCCGATTGTCCGATCATCGATGATTTGGCCGGCGTCGCGGCAGGCCTTAGCAAGGACGGGACGCGTGCCGGGTGCTAGCAATCGGCCGGTCCTTCCGAGACCGCTCCCTCTTCTTCTGTTTCGCCTGCGCCGCTCGCTTGCGGTGCACGCAAGATTCTGGTCGCGCCTGCCTTTCGTGATCATGGCCGCCGTCGCCGCGGCGTTGCTTGGGCTCATCGGGGCGGTCTCGGGCGAGGCACCCGCGGCGCGCGGATACAGCGGCACTGTTTACCTCGCACTGCTTCCGGGCGCGCCCTCGCCGAGTGTCGTGACCAGCCTCGTCCCTGTGGAGGTGGGGGCCGTGCTGCTTGTCGATCTGCCGCTCTCGGGCGGAGTGGGCGAGAGCGTCCTTCAGGCTTCACCGGTTGTGGAAAGGGATCTTCTCGGCGCGCCGCAAGGAGCGGGGAATGGTACGGCTCAAGGCGAATTGAAGACCCCGCCACTCACCGCTGAAGACCGGGCCTTGGCAGTGAATACGCTTGCCCCGGCCGCCGGTGGCGCCGAGCCTCTGATCGCCGTTCCGCCGGCCACGATGCAACCGCCAGGAGACGGCGCGGACGATGGGCTTCCGGCCTGGCGGCGATACGCCGTCGCGGCGCCCGAGAGCGAGGGGCGGGCGATGATTGCGATCGTGATCGACGACCTCGGTCACGATGCGCGCCGCGCCGCCCGCGCGATCGCTCTCGATCCGTTGATAACGCTTGCTTTTCTGCCCTACACGTTGGGGGTGGAACGCAACGTCTGGCTGGCGCGCCGGGTGGGTCACGAGGTCCTCGTGCATCTCCCGATGGAGGCCGATGACCCCGCGGAGGATCCCGGTCCCCGGGCGCTTCTCCTTGGGTTGGAGCGGGACGAAATGCTGCGCCGGCTCTATTGGCAGCTCACGCGTTTCGATGAATATGTCGGCGTCAACAACCATATGGGCAGCAAGTTCACCGCCGACCCGGAGGCGATGGCCACGCTCATGGACGAAATCAAACGGCGCGGCCTGCTCTTCCTCGATTCCTTTACCACGACGGATTCCGTCGGCGCCCAACTGGCGAGAGCGTTCGAGGTTCCCTACGCGCGGCGCGACGTCTTCCTCGACAACGTCATGTCCGCGGAGGCGATCGCCGTGCAGCTCGAGATCCTGGAGTCGATCGCCGCGCGGCAGGGGGTGGCCGTTGGAATCGCTCACCCCAGGGATGAAACCTTCGGCGTTCTCGAAACTTGGCTCGGCAACCTCGAAGAGCGCGGCTACGTGCTCGTGCCCTTGAGCGCGGTCGCGGCCTTGAGCGGTCCGGGACAGCGCGCGCTCGCCGCGAATGCCGCTATTTCATCGACGACGCGATGAGCCTGTCGGCGATGTTGCTGGCCTCACGCTGGAGTTTTTGACCGGACGGATCGTCGCCGGCGCCCCGTACGATGAGATGGTGCACGATCGACGCATTGATCTTAAAATTTCGTTTGAAGGCGCGCCCGGCGGCGATGAGCATGGCCTCGACCGCGAGAATATGCGCGGCCTGGTTGTCGATAACTCTGCGCAAAGAATCGACGGTCTGTTGAAGCTCCTTCACCTCGTCGTCGGCCATCTCTCTCCCTCCTTAAGTTCGGCCCCGTTGCGTGCCGTTGGTGGTGCGGGCCGCCTCGCCAGGACTCAGTGGTTCCCGTTTCCCGCCGCGAAACGCACCGCTTCTTGAGCGGCTCTTATCAGCGCCATCGCCTTGTTGCAGCTCTCCTGATATTCGGCTTCCGGATCGCTGTCCGCGACGATGCCGCCGCCCGCCTGAATATACATCTTCCCGTCCTTGACGATGGCTGTGCGTAAAGCGATGCAAGTGTCCATCGTTCCGTTCGCCGCGAAGTAGCCCACGGCGCCGCCATAAATACCACGACGCTCGCATTCGAGCTCGTCAATGATCTCCATGGCGCGCACCTTGGGCGCGCCCGAGACGGTGCCGGCGGGAAAGCCGCCGATGAGCGCATCGATCGCGTCGTAGCGGGGATCGATTTCGCCGGCCACGTTCGAGACGATGTGCATGACGTGCGAATAGTACTCGATCGCCATCTTTTCGGTGACGTGGACGGTCCCGATCTTGGCGACCCGGCCGACGTCGTTTCGCCCGAGATCGAGCAGCATGAGATGCTCGGCGAGCTCCTTCGGATCCGAGAGCAAATCCTTGGCCAGCGCCGCGTCCTCCGCGCGGTTGGCGCCACGGCGGCGGGTGCCCGCGATGGGCCGGATCGTGACCTCTCCGTCGCGCAGGCGTACGAGAATCTCCGGGCTCGAACCCACGACGGCGAAATCACCGAAATCGAGGAAGAAGAGGAAGGGCGAGGGGTTGAGCCGGCGCAACGCGCGATAGAGCGCAAACGGCGGAAGTCGAAAGGGCACGTGGAATCGCTGCGAGGCCACGACCTGAAAGATCTCGCCCGCCGCGATGTATTCCTTGGCCGCCTTGACCATTCGGTGATACGCCTCGCGGCTCGTGTTCGATGCGGGCTCAGGGATCTCGCCGCCCTCCGGCGCCCTCTCGTGTGATTGGGGAAGGGCGCGCTCAAGGCGCGTGGTCGCGCTCGCCAGACGCGTCCTCGCCCGGCCATAGGCTTTCCGCGCGTCCTCGCGGGTTTCGCGCCAGACGGGGGTGACGACGGTCACGGAGTTGTCGACATTGTCGAAGATGGCCATGATCGTCGGGCGCAGGAAGAGCGAATCGAAAAGCCCCATATTGTCCGGGTTGGCATCCGGGATGCGCTCCATCAGACGCACCATGTCGTAGCCGATATAGCCCACGAGCCCGGCCGCCATCGGGGGAAGGTCTTCGGGCAGATCGATCCGCGCGCCTTTCACGAGCGCGCGCAGTTCGCTCAAGGAGTCCTGGCGGCACGGCTCGAACGCGTCGGGATCGTTCAGCACCCGCCGGTTGATCTCGGCCTTCGCGCCACGGCAGCGCCAGATCAGATCGGGCTCGAGCCCGATGATCGAATAGCGCCCGCGGATCGCGCCGCCCTCGACGGACTCGAGAAGGAAGCTGTTGGGCCGGCCCGCACCGAGCTTCAACATGGCCGAGACGGGGGTCTCGAGATCGGCCGCGAGCTTCGTCCAGACGACCTGGGGAGCACCGGCCTCGAAGGTCTCTGCGAAGGCCTCGTAACGCGGCGAAACGTCCATTCAGCGGGCTATCGGAAGATCGAATTGAGGACGTCGAAATTGACCCGGACGGGGTAGCGGCGCTGGAGCGCCACCTGATATTGGGCGTGCATTTCGACCGTCAGGCCCTTGGTCAGCTCGTCCGTGATGCGCCCGATGGCCTCGGCGTCGAGATCGGCGTGCTGGACCTCTTTCACGCGGGCCACGAGATAGCCCTCGGCGACCGGCGCACTCACCGCGTCCACCCCGTTGGGGTTGAGCTCGAAGATATTGCGCAAGGCCGGCCCAAGCGATCCCGCGTTCTTGCCGTCCCGCGTGAGCGGCGGGCTCGTCTCGACCGCGAGGCCGAGACCGGCGGCCAGCTCTTCGAGGCTGTCACCCTGGCTCAGGCGCTTGACGGCGTCTTGAGCGCGGCGCTCGGCGCCTTGTTGCTCGTGGCTCGCCTTCCACGCGGCGATCACCTCATCGCGCACGGTGTCGAGGGGTCGAAGCGTCGCAGGGGTCACCTCATCGACCCTGAGGATGTAGTAGTCACCGTCCGAGGTTTCGGCGAGATCGGACTCCATTCCCTCCGGCGTCGTGAAGGCGCGCTCGATGAAGCCTGAAGGGTCCGGGAGGTTCCCGAGCTGGGTTCCGTCCGGCGTCCGCCCGCTGGCATCGATGGCCTGGAATTGGACGAAGGGCAGGCCGAGAGCGAACGCCGCCTCTTCGAGCGTCGAGCCGGCCGCGAGCTCGTCTTGGAAGTGATTGGCGAGTTGATAGAGGCCATCGAGCGCGAGCTCGGCGGCGTACTCCGCGTGGATCATATCGCGGACCTCGTCGAACGGCTTCGTGTGCGGGGCGACGACATCACGCACCCAGAAGAAATGCCACCCGAAGGAGGTTTCGATCGGGTTGCTGACGCCGCCGCGCGAAAGCGCGAAGACGGTAGGGGAGACTTCGGGCAAGAGGTCCCGCTCCGTCACATAGTCAAAAGCAACGTGGGTCACGCCTTTATCGGCCAAGGCCTCACCGGTCTCCCTGAAACCGCCGCTGGCCTGCAGGCTGTCGCGGATTTCGTCCCGGAGCGCTTCATTCGGGGCGAGCAGCTGTTCGACGCGCCGTTGTTGCGGAAGGTAGAACTCCGCGAGACGATTCTCATATTCGAAGTAGAGATCATCGTCGCTCAGCTCGATTTCGCCGAGCAACGCGTCCGGCTTCAGTTCGACGAAGGATACGGCGCGGTACTCGGGCGCGGTAAAGCGAGCCGCGTTCTCTTGGTGAAAGGCCGTGAGCTCGGCCTCGCCGGGCTCGCCGATGTCCTTTTGGGCGTTGCTCGGAATCAAGAGATATTCGACCACGCGCTTTTCCCCGCGGTAGCGATGGAGGGTCCCGGCCCAGCTGTGGGGTGCGGAAGGGGCGGCGGTGATCGTCCGGCTGAGTTGTCGCCGGACTCGGTCCCGCCGAAGTGTGTCCTCGTAATCCGCCGGGGAGAAGCCGTTCTGTGCGAGCAGCCGGCGATAGAGCTCGCGGTCGAAATTGCCTTGTTCGTCCCAAAACGCAGGCGTCGCCATGATCTCATCCTGGATCACGCCGTCGGGGATCGCGAGGCCCAGGCGTTCGGCTTCCTGTTCGAGCAGCGCGTCCCCGACCATGCGCAGGAGAACTTGGGAGTCGAGCCCCTGCGCGCGCGCCTCATCGTCCGTCACGATGCGGCCCGTCTGCCTCTGGCGGAGGTTTTTCGCCTGGCTGAACTCTTGGCTGAAGGCGCTGAGAGAGATGTCGTAATCGCCGACCTTGGCGACCGGGGGCGGGCCGCCGCCGCGGAAGATATCGCCCACCCCCCAGAGAACAAAGCTCAGGGCGATCACGATCATCACGCCTTTCGTCGCCCAGGAGCGGGTTGCTTTGCGAATCGATTTCAGCATGGGATGATGGTGCTCGGAACCGTGTCCGCTCAAGGCCGCAGGGGGGGCCGGAGCTCCCGTTTGCGCCGGATAATAGGAGTGCGCCCGGACCCCCGCAACTTGGAATTTCCAGCGCTTTCGGAGCTTTATTGGCAGCCACGCCAAGCTTGTGTTAAATAGCGGTGGCCTCACGATCATGCCCTTATCCGTATCAAGCCGACGTCCCCTGATCGCCGGGAATTGGAAGATGAACGGGTTGCGCCGCGACGGACTCGATCGCGTCCGCGCGCTTGCGGCCCGCGCCAACGAGCGAGGGACGCTCGGCGTCGATATCGCCGTCTTTCCGCCGGCCACTCTGCTTGTCGAGCTTCGCGCCGCACTCGAGGCGAGCCCGATCGCGCTCGGAGCCCAGGACTGCGCGATCGCCGAGAAAGGCGCCTATACCGGCGACCTCGGTGCGCCGATGTTGGCCGACGCCGGCTGCCGTTACGTGATCCTGGGCCACTCCGAGCGCCGCCACGGCCACGGCGAGAGCGACGAGACCGTCAGGCGCAAGGCCGAGGCCGCGTCCGCCGCGGGGCTCGTGGCACTCATCTGCCTGGGCGAGACCCAGGCGGAGCGCGCGGCGGGGCAGACGCTCGAGGTCCTGGGCGCCGAGCTCGCCCGCTCGCTGCCCGAACGGATGGGTGACGCAGATGCCGTGATCGTGTATGAGCCGGTCTGGGCGATCGGATCCGGGCTGACGCCAAGTCGTGAGGAGATTGCCGAGGCGCAGGGGTTTGTTCGTCAAAGGCTCTCGGGGCGTGATCCCGGCCTTGGCGAGCGCATGCGCCTGCTCTACGGAGGCTCGGTGACGCCCTCGAATGCGGCGGAGTTCATGGCGATCACCGATGTCGACGGCCTGTTGGTCGGCGGAGCGAGTCTGGACTCTGCGGATTTTTGGGCGATCTGCGAGGCATCGGGCGCGTAGTTTGAGGATGATCGACGGATGACGGAGCGACGATTTGCGGATCGCGCGCGAGCATCGGCCCGCCCTGCCATGATTGGCCCCGCCATGATTGGCCCCGCCATGGGCGGAAGGGGCTGAGCGGGCCTCGTGCAAACCATCCTTATCGTCATTCTCCTTATCATCGCGATCGCCATGGTCGGCACCGTGCTGTTGCAGCGGAGCGAGGGGGGCGCGCTCGGCATCGGCGGTGGTCCTATGGGCCTGATGAGCGCGCGCGGATCGGCCAATCTCATGAGCCGGACGACGGGCGTTCTGGCGGCAATGTTCATCATCATGAGTCTCGTGCTCGCCATGTTCGCGGGCCAGGGCAACCGCGCGCCGTCGGTCATGGAAGAGGTCGAAACGCCACCGCCGGAGGCCGTGGAGGAAGCGGCGCCGGAGGCGCCCACAGGGCCCGCGGTGCCCGAGGCGGCGGGCGAACTCTTGATCATACCCGAGGAGGGAACCGACAGTTGGGAACCCGAGGGAGCCCCGCCCGAAGCGCCGGAGGCCGTTCCGGGGGCGACCCCGGCCGTACCCGAGGCCGACGACGCAAAAGCTCCCGGCACGTCAGGCGCCTATGACGCGCCCTCACCCGAGCCGTCGGTGCCCGAGGGCGCGCCCGACACCCCCGTCGCCGAATGAGCCTGGCGCCGATCGCGGCCCAAACTCGGACAGGCGCGTTCTCTCGAGTCGTCGCTGTCGAGAGGCGCTCGGGGCGCGCGGCCGACGCGCATTGTCCGAGCCCGTTCTTTTGTTATACTGACCATCCATGACGCGGTTTATTTTCGTCACCGGCGGCGTGGTTTCCTCTCTCGGGAAGGGTCTTTCGGCGGCGGCACTTGGAGCGCTTCTCCAGGCACGCGGCTTCAAGGTGCGCCTGCGCAAGCTCGATCCCTATCTCAACGTCGACCCGGGGACGATGAGCCCCTACCAGCACGGCGAGGTGTATGTCACCGACGACGGCGCCGAGACCGATCTCGACCTCGGCCACTACGAGCGGTTCACGGGCGTGCCATCCCAGGGATCGGACAATGTTACCGCGGGCAAGGTCTACTCTAAGGTGATCGCGAAAGAGCGTCGGGGCGATTACCTGGGCGGAACCGTCCAGGTCATTCCTCATGTCACCGACGCGATCAAGGAGTTCATCGTCGCGGATACGGAGAATGACGATTTCCTCTTGTGCGAAATCGGCGGCACCGTCGGCGACATCGAGAGCCTTCCCTTCCTCGAGGCGATTCGCCAACTCGGCTACGAGCTCGGCCAGGATCGGGTGCTCTATGTTCACCTGACCCTCGTGCCCTTTCTGAAGTCGGCCGGCGAGTTCAAGACCAAGCCCACCCAACATTCGGTCAAGGAGCTCCGGGGCATCGGCATCCAGCCGGACATCCTGGTCTGCCGGTGCGAGTACGAGGTGCCGGGCGAGCAGCGGCGCAAGATCGCCCTGTTCTGCAATGTGCGTGAAGAGCAGGTGATCTTCGCGCTCGACGTGGACACGATCTACGCCATGCCCCTCGTCTTCCATGAGCAGGGCTTCGAGCACCAGGTTCTCAAGCGTTTCGGCTTGACCGAGGGGCCCGTGCCCGACCTCGACGATTGGCGGGACATCGTCCGCCGGATTCGTTCGCCGGAAGGCGAGGTGAGCATCGCCGTCATCGGCAAATACACCGGCCTTCCCGATGCCTACAAGTCGTTGAACGAGGCGCTCATCCACGGAGGCATCGCGAACAATGTGCGCGTCGACATGCAGTGGATCGAAGCCGATGAATTCGAAACCAACGGCGCGGGAAAACGTCTCGAGTCCGTCGATGGCATTTTGGTTCCCGGCGGCTTCGGCGAACGGGGCGCGGAAGGAAAGATCCTCGCGGTGAGCTACGCGCGCGAAAAGCGGGTGCCTTTCTTCGGCATTTGCTTCGGCATGCAACTGGCCGTGATCGAAACGGCGCGCAACCTCGCGGGCATAGAGGGTGCGGGCTCGACCGAGTTCGGGCCTTGTCAGGAGCCCGTGATCGGTCTTCTCACCGAATGGACGAGGGGCGATACCATCGAACGCCGCGGGCCCGGCGACAATCTGGGCGGCACCATGCGACTCGGTACCTATGAGTGCGATCTCGCGCCGGGAAGCTTCGTGAGCGATATTTACGGCAAGGCGCGGATCGGCGAGCGCCACCGTCACCGTTACGAGGTGAACGTCAACTACCGTGAACGGTTGGAAGGGGCGGGTCTTCGCTTCTCAGGCATGTCACCGGACGGGACCCTGCCCGAGATCGCCGAGCGG
>JAPUJA010000082.1 GCA_027296525.1 Pseudomonadota bacterium
GTCGATCTGCGGGTCCGTGACGACGAGCGCGGTATCCGAGAGGGTCACCTCCACATCGGTCTGGGGCAGGGCGGGCTCGGACGGGTCGGCGTAGGGATCGCCCCCGGCACGCGCGCTCGACGCGCCCGCGACGGCGGCACCCGCGACGGCGGCACCCGCGACGGCGGCGCCGGCGATCAGCGCGGCGCCGAGCGTCCCGGCCTTCATGAAATCGCGCCGGCCGATACCCTTGCCATCGTCCTTTGGGTCATCGTCCTTTGGGCCATCGTCCTTTGGGTTGTCACAACGGCTCATGCCCGGTTCCCTCCTCTGCACTCGGGTTCATTCTTTTTTTAGTGTTAATGACTTTTTACCATAACACCTGTCTGGGAGCACCTCTCGGCCGCAGGCGATCACGCAAAATTGACCGGCACGCCGCCGAGCGGGGAGCGCGCGGTTGGGCATTTTCGAGCGGGCGCCGTGATGATAGGCTTCGCCTCGGGAGTGTAAGCACGGCGCGCCGACGGCGAGCGATCTGGAAATTAATTGCCTTGGCAATTAATTTCGTTTCCGGAAGAGCGACTCACCGCCAGCCGGCACCGAGACCTGGGGAGGGACGAGGATGGCAAAGGACGAAGTGGCCGTCGTGGCGGGCGCCGGCCCGGGGCTTGGCGCCGCGCTTGTGCGACGTTTCGCCCATGAGGGCATGCGCGTCGCAGCACTTGCGCGCAAGCGCGAAAAGATCGAGACCCTGGCGACCGAGACGGCCCGTGCCAGCGGGGGCACCGTCGAAGCCCACCCCGTCGACGTCACCGACGAGGCGGCCGTTGGCGCCGTCTTCGACGAAATTCGGGCGAACTGGGCCGAGCCCGATCTGGTGGTCTACAACGCCGGGGCCTATTTGCCTCAGGGCATCCTGGAGACCACCTCGAAGGAATTCGAGCAGTGCTGGCGCATCGGCTGCCTGGGGGGCCTTCATGTCGCCCAGCAGGCGGCGCGCGGGATGGTGGAACGCGGCAACGGAACGATCCTCTTCACCGGCGCCACCGCCTCGCTTCGAGGGAGCGCGCGGTTTTTCAACCTGGCGGTCGGAAAGTTCGGCCTGCGCGCGCTCGCCCAATGCATGGCGCGCGAGCTCGGGCCCAAGGGCGTCCATATCGGCCATATCGTGATCGACGGCGAAATCCTGCTCAAACCCGACGACCCCCGCGCCAAGGAGCGCGCGCCCAACGCCCTGCTCGATCCCGATGAGATCGCCGAAACCTACCTCCAGCTTCACCGCCAGCGGCCGAGCGCCTGGGCCCTCGAGGTCGATCTCAGGCCCTGGGTGGAGAAGTTCTAACTCTTTGCTTGAGCGATAACTTTTCGCGCAAGGGCCGGGTCCGAGGCGGTCCTCGAAATTTAGCGGAAATTTTACTTAGCAAGCTCAATATATTGAGCTTACGGCTCCGGTGGAAGCTCTGGTGGCCCCCCCCGGCGGCCAAGGCCCGGCCGCTCAGTGCCCTTGCTTGGCCAAGGTCTCCTCGAAGGCGGCCTTCTGCTCGGGCGTCGCTTCCTTGGCATATTTCCGCTTCCACTCCCCGTAGGGCATCCCATAGATGATCTCGCGCGCCTCGGGATCGGAGAGCTCCATCCCCCGCTCCCCGGCGGCCTCGCGATACCAGCGGGAGAGGCAGTTCCGGCAGAAGCCCGCCAGGTTCATCAGGTCGATGTTCTGCACCTGGGTGTTTTCGCGCAAGTGCGCCACCAGCCGGCGGAAGGCCGCGGCTTCAAGCTCCGTGCGGGTGCGATCGTCCGTTGCGTCCATCAAAATCTCCCTCCCTGCTCGGTCCCGACACCTCTTCATCTTAGGGCGGCGGCGGCGAATTTCCAGAGACCCGCCTCGCCTCACGACGCTTGGTTCGCCCCCGAGGCTCGCCTATAAAGCGCCAACATTCCTGCCCAACCCCCGGAGCCCCAGCGCCGTGCCCGTCATCCCCCTCTCGCGTCTCGGCCTCGCGAGCCTCGTGCTCGGCGCCCTGCTTATCGGCTTTTCGCCGATCTTCGTGCGCCTGAGCGAGCCGGTAAGCCCGCTTCAGGCCGCGGGCGGCGCCGTGGTGCTGGCCGGGGTCCTTCTCGCCAAGCGTTACAGCGGCTGAACCGGACCCGCTGGCATGCCGGAGCGCTCCACTGTATCGGCCGATCGCGGTGGATTCCTGCCCTGGCTGATCTTCTGCCTGGCGGCGAGCGGGTACGGCTACGCGTTCTTCCAGCGGGTTGCGCCAGGGGTCATGACCCAGGAGCTGATGCGCGATCTCGGGGTCAGCGCCGCGGCGCTCGGCAGCCTTTCGGCGGCCTATTTCTACGCCTATGCCGGGCTTCAGATCCCGGTCGGCGTGATCCTCGACCGCTGGGGGGCGCGCTGGGTCCTGATCCTGGCGATAACGCTCGGCGCGGCCGGCAGCGTGCTCTTCGGCCTGGCCGAGACCCTCGAGGTCGCCCTGCTGGGACGCCTCGCGATCGGCGCGG
This sequence comes from Pseudomonadota bacterium, assembly GCA_027296525.1. Taxonomy (GTDB): domain Bacteria; phylum Pseudomonadota; class Alphaproteobacteria; order UBA828; family JAPUJA01; genus JAPUJA01. The sequence continues at coordinate 2,488 of JAPUJA010000082.1, forward strand.
GCGTCGCCACGGCCTATCTCGGCTCCCTCAAGATCGCGGCGACCTGGTTTCCTCCCCAGCGCTTCGCCCTCATGGCCGGTCTCATCCTGCCCTTCGGCATGGTCGGGGCAATCAGCGCCCAGCTGCCCCTCGCGGCGTTGGTCGAAGCCGTCGGATGGCGGGTCCCGATGTTGGGGGCCGCCGGGTTCGCCGCCCTGCTCGCCTTCCTCTTGTGGTTGACGCGTCTCGCCCGACCGCGCCGGCGGGCAGAGCCCCATCCCCAATTGCCCCTCTCGGCCGTGCTCGCGGGCTTCGCGCGCGCCCTTCGCGAGCGCCAGACCTGGCTGATCGCGGCGAGCGTCGCTCTCGGCACGGTGCCGATCCTGGCCTTCCCGGGCCTTTGGGGCGTGCCCTATCTGATGGCGAGCTACGGCATCGACAG
>JAPUJA010000083.1 GCA_027296525.1 Pseudomonadota bacterium
TCGGCGCCGGCCTCTATCGCGACTGAGTAACGTTGATCAAGGGGGGTCGACCGCCAACGTCCCTCCTTTATCGGACCCATGGATATATAGAACCCTGGTCTCTATCATCGCGCGCTCCTCGCTGTTACGGCCTCAACTCAGACGACAGCGGACACCATGCCGCGCCATCAATCACGGAGCCTCCCATGCTCGATCTGAAATCGTTTCTAGCAATCCTCGTCATCGCTGCCTCACAGCCAGCGCTTTCCGAGCCGCCCGGCGAAGCACGGGATGCGAATCGCGATTCGGCTGTTGAACACAAGGGAGTTGCCCAAGCTTCAGAAGAGGATCTTCGACGTAGAGAGTTCAACATTCAGCGGGCAGAGGAAATCTCCCAACTCATTGACCAGGAGCTTAAGGAGGCTGACGCTCGTAGTCGGTGGCTTTGGCGCGGAAGCGGGCACGTCAGCCTCGGCATTAAAGACCATGAGCGTGCGGATGGCATCCGCCACCACCTGGGGACGATCATGGCCGAGGCGGACGGCATAACGCAGCAGATGCAGGCATCCTCCGATCGCTTCCGTTTCGAGCCGGATATGAGCACGGTTTCCCTTGCCGCCTTCCAGGACGTTTCCCCCACGCCACTGACGGAAGCGGGCGCCGATGGGTTCGTGTCCCAAGACCAGTCGGGTAACGACCCGCGCGACTTCACCACGAAGTTCATGCCGTACTTCCGCCACATGGAGCTCGGCAACGACGTGGAGATCGACGAGCTGGTCGCCTTCGCCTTCATCGCATTCACCCCACGCTTCGGCATGACGTTCGAGTGGCCTCTGCTGTCCTCGATCGACCCTTCGTCCGCGCTCCCGCCCGGGTTTGGTACCGGCCGGGCGACGGGTATGGGCGACACCATCCTGAGGTTCTTCTACCGGCCCGAAGCTCTTGAATGGTCCTTCATGGGGGAAAAGAACTTCTCCATCATGCCCCTGGTCGAGTTCACGTTACCGACAGCGACCGACGACATCATTGGGGGTGACGTCTTCATCATCTCACCCGGCTTCGTTGCCGTCTTCGATGCTCCCGTGAAGGAGCCGCCCTTCGGCCTCGGCTTCTTCGCCATGATGAACTTCTTGGATCTCAGCGCCTACAGGGGGGAAACCCCGGCCGGCGCCCCGCCTCCCAGCCGCCTTCAGGCCGGCCAGAGCGTCACTCGTTTTCGCGGTCGCTGGTTCTGGATGCAGCCGATCTCGAAGCCGACGCCGGAGTTTTCGATCCTCGACCTGAGCGGCTTGTACTTCATGCTTGAAATGCAGCCCATCTACGACTTCATCGAATCCGACTTCGATCTTTGGATCGGGACGGAGTTCGGCAAGATCATCAAGCCGGGGCTGGTCTTCTATGCCAAGCCGGGATGGGGTATCGACCCCGATCCGGAAGATAGGGAGTTCACCTTCGAGTGCGGCATGCGGTACTTTTTCTAATCGGTACTGCTGGCGGGCTCGTGGCGTCGTGGGGGTGTACGTATCGTCCCCCGTTCAGCGAGCGCGCTTCCTACGCAACGGTTCAGCAGGCGACCGCCCTCGCCCTCCCGCAGAAGGGGCCGATCAGGATCGAGTGGTCGCCGGCATCGTTTCCGGATCGCGTCGACGAGATCGGACCCGTGGGACAGGAAGGAAGTGCCACGAGTGCCGTGATCCCGACCGGCGTCATGCTGTCCTCGCGTACCCACGAGCTGCTCGATGCCGCGGTCGGCGTCTCAACGCCGTCAGACGCCGTCCTCACTATCACAGTGCGCGAGGCAACTTCGGAGTACCGGTACGCTAAGGGGCTCATCACGGAGCGGCACATTGACGCTGCGCGGTGCACGCTCGAGGCCGAGTTCCGCTGCGGCGACCTGCGCTGGGAGGAGCGGCTGGTCGCCCAGGCGACCGCGACGGACAGCGGGCTCGAGGGAACCAAGCTTCTCGAAACGGTCTGGGACGACATTGCCCTAGGCGTCGCCAAGAGCGTTGTCGCAAACCTACCAGAGAGACAGGTCGCAACGACGAGTACCGCCGTCGTACCGGCGGTCCCTCCACCGGCCACGAAGAAGCCGGCGTCGGAAGCCGGTAGTGAGATGGTAGTACTCACCACCACCGAGGAACTGGAGGCCCTGAAGCGGATCCTCATCCGCAAGCGGCTGATCACGGAGGAGGAGTGGGCGGAGATCGTGGCCGAGGTCGTCAGCGGACGGTCCACCCGTGGGAAAGTAATGCCGCCCGGATGACGCCCCTCGAATCCAATTCATGCGCCAACGCCGAGGTTGATCAGTGCAGGGGCTGAAGAGAAACATGACGAGGACGCAACGCGTCATTGGCGAGACCTCGGATCAAGACCAACCCCGACACGAGCCTCTCACACACCGGCTTCCGGTGCGTGCTGACACAAGCGCAAAGGGAGAAAGCCAGATTACAGACTGCGCGCGGTATTCAACGGCCGATAATCGCCGGATCCAGAGGCTGACGTCGCGGATAGGCGCGGAGGACACCGGCCGGCGTGCGCGATCATGCTGGGTGATGGTCCAGCCGGGGCCTCGCGGTATACACTTGCCCCCCGTTGGAGAACGCACATGACCCTCCCTCGAGTCGCCTTTTGGGTTGCCGTCCCCTTGCTCGTGAGCCGAGTCGCGCTCGGTCAGGGCGGCGGTCTGATTCTCTACGAGAACGGCTCGCCGGACATGGGCCTGTCCTACGCGGGCGCAAACGCGCGGGCCCAGGACGCGGCCACGGCGTTCCAGAACCCCGCGGGCATGAGTCTCCTCGATGAGAACCAAATCCTGCTCGGAACGTTTGGGATCCTGCTCGACTTTGAGCTGTCCCTCGACTCGGGCACGGTCAGCGTCCCACCGGGCTCGACGGACGGCGGAGGCGACCAGTCCCAGTTCGCGCCGGGGCTGGGGAGCTTCGGCGTCATCAAGATCAACGATCAATGGCACGTCGGCTTTGCCCTCAACGCCCTGGCCGCCAACGGCGTCGATTACGACCAGAGCTGGGTCGGACGGACGTTTGTAACCGAGAACTTCATGATCATCGCCAACATCCAGCCGAGTGTCTCGTATCGAGTGAACGA
>JAPUJA010000084.1 GCA_027296525.1 Pseudomonadota bacterium
CGGCGCCATAGGCATCGAGAATTTTGCGAAACTCCTTGATCTTCATTCGCCGTTCTCCTCCAGAGCGGGACGCAGCCGGCTGGCCAGATCCTCTTTCAGTCGGCGCCGCGCGCGAACGAGCAGCGATTCGAGGGCTTTCACGCTGGCGTTGAGAATCGCTGCGGCCTCCCGGTTGCTCATGGACTCGTAGTAGCAAAGGGTGAGCGCCGCCCGTTGTCGCGATGGGAGCCGGCTGATCGCTGCCGCAATCTCACGGGCGGCTTCGTCGTCGGCGACGCGATCGAACGCGCTGGGCCGATCGTCGGTGAACGCCGCGGCGTCGTCGAGCGCGGCCGGATCGGCGCGCCGGTGCCGATCGATACAGAGATTAACAAGCACCCGATAAAACCAGGTCGAAAAACGCGCGCGTCCCGGGCTGTCATCCGCGGCCTTCCAGTCGGGCGCCTTCAGCCAAGCCCTTAAGAAAGCTTCCTGCACGATGTCTTCGGCGTCACTGGCTGTGGCGCTCATGCGGCTCGCGATCGCGAATGCGCGCGTGCCGTGGCGTTCGATGAGCCGCTCGAAGGCGCTCGCATCGCCCCGCCCTGCCAGCCGTAGAAGTTGATCATCACTGCAATTCGTCATCGGGCAGCCATGGTAGCCCGCGCCGGCGTCGATCGTCACAGGGGCAGAGAGATGTTGGCGATGCCGCCTGTCGGAGGGTTGGGACTCGGACATCGCTTTGGCGGATCGTCGGCTCAAGGTTCTCGATGGCGCCGGCGAGGCCGCGCACCCTCCGTTTGGCTTGCAGGACGCACCAAGGTTCAAGACGCCTTCGGTCGGCGCGTCGGCACTGGAGGGGCGGGGTAATCCAGAGCAAACCGAAACAGGCGCATCCGCACACGTCTCCTCCTCAGATGAAACCGTTGCTTCGAGGAGTTACACGTGCGAGGCGGCAAAACCCTGCGCCTCGCAAATCATTAATTTAAACGGGGATCATCGGTGAGATTCGTGCCCGGCTCGGGCCGTTGCGGCCGCTACGATGCGGTGTCGCCAGGTCGTGTTTAGGCCCGGATGTCGAGCAGGGCCTGCCCCATCCGCGCCTCGGTGCGAAGCACCTCGATGTTCGCGCGGAAGCTCGATTCCGCGATCAGCAGCTGGACGATCTCATTGACGATATCGACGTTGGGAAAGGCCGCAAGGCCTGTGGGGCTGGTCGGGTCGGGGATGAGAAAGCTGGCGGGATCCACGGGCCGGATCAGCGCCTTCACGCCGCCGTTCGCGAGCGAGCTTTGCTCGACCTGCTTCGGTTCGTAGACGCCGGGGGGCGTCTCGCCGAGCGTTTCCACCGGCCGGCTCGTCAAGGCATTGGCGATGTTGACGGCCGAGACGGCAAGCCGAAGGCTCGCCGTCAGCAGGCCGCCGAGGGCGATGCTGTGGACGGGGTTCATACCCATGAGTAGACCACGAAGGCCATGGGAATGTCAAGAAATATCTTGTTAAATCAATATGTTATAAGAAGTTTCTCGTAAATTTCAGAGGCCTCGCTTAGGGCCGTTTCCTGTCGAGCGGAAGGCGCGCCCAGGGGCGCGGCCGCCGGAGGCCAGGGCGCCCGCCTGAAGGCTCAGGGACGCCTCGGGCGGTCGTTTCGAGGAGTCAAAAAAAGGCCCCGCAGGAGGCGGGGCGAGTTGAGAGCACGGACGCTTTGCCGTTCTGTGCTGCTTAGGCTGTGCTGTTTAGGTCGTTTCGGTATTGGTTGTTTCGTCATCGGCCTCCTCGAAGATATCCAGGAGCGTGTCCTCGAGGGCGATCTCGCCATCGACGATGATCTGGTCGGTGAGAGCCGGGGTGGTGTCGTCGCCCGCGAGCGTGTCGCCCGCGAGGGTGTCCGTCTCGCCGGTGCCGCCATCGACCGTGCTGTCGTCGTTGTCACCGCCCACGACCGTGTCGGCGGGGGCCGTGTCGGTGCTGCCACCGTCGACGCTGTCATCGCTTTCACCGCCTGCGAGGGTGTCGGTGGTGCCGCCGTCGATGCCGTCGGTTCCGTCCTCGGCGCCCGTGACGGTATCGCCCGCGACGGTATCGCCCGCGACGGTGTCCGGGGCTTCTTGTCCAAGCAGCCCGTGGGCCGCCATGGAGACGTAATAGCCGAACGGACGGCTGCCGAGCTCCGCGCTGTTGTTGCTGTCGGCGAGATATTCAAGCGCTTGGGCCGCCGGCGTCTGGCCGGAGTTGCCGGGCCGCGTCGAGCTGCCGGTGGGGGCCGTGGTGCCCTCGGTCGAGGGTTGGTTGGTTGGCTCGCCGCCCTGGGCCTTGTTGCCGCTTTGGCTCGGCCGGTTGGGCGGGCTTGGGATGGGGGGGTGATCAACACGCATTTTTCGTGGGCTCCGAATGCTGGTTATAACCGCGAAGACTCCATGCATATCCCGTGCCGCGGCGCCGTTCCGCTAACCATTTGCCATTAACCGATTTTTTCAGGTGGCTTCGGGCGTCGGGCTGCGCGCGGCCAAAATTGCCCGCCCGATAGAGAAGAAACTGCCCCCCCCGAGACGGGGACCGACGTTGGAAGAAGGATGAGCGAGCCGGGCGTTCGATATCCGGCGTTAAGGCTGGCGTCGAGGCGTTCGCCTCAAGGCGGGTCGGAAAGGATGCGGGCCGTTTACCTAGGCCGTCCTCGGATCGGGTGGGCCGTCATGCGCCGTGTGGGTGTCCTCGGCCTCTCCTCGATGCTCGTCGCTCGAACCGTTCGACTTCTTGTTCGGGTCACGCTCCCCATGGACGACCGACTCGAGCAGCTGAACGAGCGCGGCTCCCACCTCGCCGCCCGCGGACGCATGGGCCTCGCTGCCGAGCAGACGCGGCCCCATGCTGTTGTCGCCTCCGGCCTGGGTGACATAGGTCACGTTGGGATCCGTATGACGCACATAGAGGTTTTGCCAGGCCGCATCGATGCGCTCACGGCTGAGCGCCGGCGGGATGCCTTCGTAACGACAGGATAAGACCACCTGATCGACGATGAACTTCGGTTGGTAACGCGCGACGGGCACCTCCAGATGGGCGTGGAGCTCCTCGAGCACGAACTCGATCATCTCCTCCGTGAGCTCGAGGGCTTGGGCCTCGCAGACTCGTTCGAATATGGTGCGATAGTCGTCGAGAGTCGGCGAGCCGATCTCGAGCTTGTAGGGAATACGCCTCAGAAAGGCGGGGTCCATGAGGTCCTCGGGCCGCATGTTCGTCGAGAAGATGACGAGTTCGTCGAACGGGATCGAGAAGGTTTTGCCGGTACGAAGCGTCAGGTAATCGATGCGCTTCTCGAGCGGGATGATCCAGCGGTTGAGAAGATCCTTCGGGCTGACGATCTGGCGCCCAAAATCGTCGATGATGAAGATGCCGCCGATCGCCTTCACATGCAGCGGCGCGACGTAGAATTTCGAGTGAGGGTCGTATTTGAGATCGAGCATTTCCAGGTTCAGCTCGCCGCCCGTGATGACCACGGGCCGGCGGCAGGGAACCCAGCGCTGGTCGAGCTCCTGATTTTCCTGGGCGAAAAGCGCCGAGGATTTGAGGCCATTCTCGGTCGAGACGCGCCTGTGAATCGTGGGATCGAAGATCTTGATGATCTGGCCTTCGAGCTCGAGGCAGTAGGGGATGTAGATGACGTCTTCGAACACCTTTCCAACGCCTTCGGCGATTGAGCTTTTGCCGTTGCCGGGTGAACCGTAGAGCAACAGGGCGCGGCCCGAGTTGATCGCCGGTCCGAGCTCGTCGAGGAAGCTTTCGGGCACCACGAGACCCTCGAAACCGCTGTTGATCTTCTCCTTGCTGATCCGTTCGTTCGTGATCTTCTGTCGCTCGATCTGCTCGATATAGCTGTCCAACGAGACGGGCGCCGGACCCGCATATTGCGATTGCTCGAGCGCCTCGATGGCCCACTCCCGCCCCTTCGCCGTCAGCGCATAGCGGAACTGGGAATGCACGCTTTTGTCGAGCGCTCCCAGGATCTCGACGAGGCGGCGATCGTCCGCCTCTTCGAGCAGGGTGGCGACGATGGGGTAAGGCAGCATCATTTCGTCGGCGATCTCGGCGGGGGTTTCGTAGGCGCCCACATAGATCACCTTGAGCATCAGTCTCAGAAGAATGTTTATCGAGACGCCCGTGTCCTCGGTCCCTTTGGGCGCGGTCGGAAAGCCGTGCAGCGCCGTTTCGAGCTGCTCGGGCGTGATGAGGCCGAGGGCGATGAGATTAGCGCCGAAGAGGCCGCCCTCCTGCTTTTGGCGCGCGAGCGCCTTGTTGACGTCCTTCTCCTGAAGGACCCCACTCGCCACCAGGATTTTACCCAACGACATTCGATGCTCTCCTTTGCTGGTCCCTTGCAAGGGCTTTGCCCACGGCTTTAAGGCCCCCTCCGCAGAATTGCCCTTGGGCCCGCGCGCTAGGTGGCCGCGGCGCGGTACTTCTGGATCCGCGTCGAGCGCAGCCCGCGCATGCCATGCCGGGTGATCAGCCGTTCCCACGACCGATACTCGTCCTCGGAGAGCTCGTAGCGCTGGCACGCGTCTTCCAAGCTGATCAGACCACCGCGCACCGCGGCGACCAATTCCGCCTTGCGGCGCGCCACCCAGCGCACCATCCCAGCGGGGGGTAAATCGTCGAGCCCGAGATGCTGACCCGTCGGGCCAATCACGGTTGCAACTTGCGCTTCGCCTTGTGTCATCGTGACATCCTCCAATGGTGAACTACTTGTTAACTCGGCTTAGGCAAGCGCTCCATGCGCCAGCCTCTATGGTTGCACTTCTTCCTTAATTGTTCCTTTCACCGGCCGTTCACCTCGGTTCGAGGCAGTCCGGCGTGGCGCTCGAGGGCTTTTTGGTGCCGGGCGCCGGAACGGCTCGGCGATGCGCCCTGATGGCCGTGGCCGGTGAGGGTCGAAACGAGCGGCAGGCCGATGACGATGAGAATTCTGAGGAAGATCACCCAGGCGACGACCGAGAGCGCCCCCAGCAAAATGTCGTCGAGGAATCGGATGACGGCTTCGAGCGCGCGGTGCAATCCGGGCAGATGCATCGCATCGGAAATTTCCAGAAAGCCGATCATGATGGTGTCACCCGGCGCGAAGAACGCGTAGGCGATCCAGCTCTCGCGGTGGAACGCGCCCAGCAACGGATTGTTGGCCGCACCGTCCTGCGAGAGCGAGGCGCTGGCCTGACATTCGCGGGCAAGCCCTCGGGCTTCGGAGCGAATGGACGCGGCGAGGGAGGGACGCAGACGGTCACGCAAATCCGCCGAAAAGACGCCGGCGCGCTCCGTCTCGATTTCAGCGGCGCAGGCGAACGTGCCGAGCGCAAGGGCGGCGTTGTGGCTCGCCTCCTCGTATTGATCGCGGCGCATACCGGCCGCGGCCGCCTCGTCCAAGAGCGCCGTGCAGGCTTGCGCGGCTTCCAGAGGGCGGCGCGCCGTCTCGCCGCCGATCATTTCGGCGATGGCGTCGCGGGCGCGGGCGGCCCGATCGGCAATCTCATCTTCGCCCCGGGCCGCGCAAGCAAAGCCCCAAAGCGCCGCCTCGCTGTGGGCGAGCCCGCGTTCGATCAGCGTCCAGGCGTCGGCGTCCTCGACGGCGGGCAGGTCGCCTTCCGGCCCGGAGCCCCGTGTCGCCGCGCCCGCAAGCGAGGGCGCCGCCATGAGGAGGGCAAGAGCAAGGGCGCCGAGACCGAGCGGCCGCGCGAAGCGCGCCCCGAGCGTCGTCCGGGTTGCCTGCACCTTATTAGTTGCGCACCTTTTGGGGCATTGCTTGTGCATGCCCTTATTTTACAGGTTTGGTAAAGAAGAGGTCAAGCTTAAATACAGTTAACTATCAGTTTTACTTGAGTTTATTATAAGTTTTTCTTAGATTTCGTTGAAATTTTCGCTAAATTTTTGAGGGAATGGCGTCGTGAATTTAGGGGAGCGCGGGCCGCTCGGGGGGCCCGATGCCGCGCCGACGCGCGCGCACCGCGCCCGACGGCGGTCGGGAAGCCGGGATGGTCTGCGTGATGGCCGGAGGCCGACGCGGCCCGACGATCCGACCGGCGGAGGAAGGCGCGTTCAGTCGCCGACCGGCAGGCTGAAGGGATAGTCGATCCGTTCCTGCTCTTCGGCGAAGACGATGTCGAGTGATTGGGGCCTTCCGGAGACGCGCACCGTACCGTGCCAGAGGCCGGGCGATTCACCGGCCTCCAGTTGGGCGGCGTTGGTCGCGAGTTGGTTGCCCTCGGCGTCGTAAGGGATGAATTGCACGAGACTCTCGCGCGGCGCGCGGATTTCGATCTGAAGGGCGCCATCGGAAACGCCGACGAGGCGCGCGCTCTGGCCGTTCGGATGCTCCGTGCGGTTGCCAAGCTCCGTCACATCGAGATGCATTTGCGCGAGCCGCACGGGCAGGCGAAGGATGAGCCGCCCCTCGACCGCCACGAGCGCCTTGTTGTGAAGCCGGCCGTCGTCTTCGTGGTAGAGATAGAGCGACTGTTGCAAGGACTCCGCACCGTAGAAGGGGCTTAACTCGGCGAATTCATGGATTTCGACGGGCATCGTCTCGATCGCGCTGCCGGTTTCCACCTGGACTCCCTCGATGACGAGTTCGAGCCCGGAAAAGTTGCCTTCGAGGGCGGTCGAGCGGGGTGCCGCGATATCGAACTGCCCCTGAACCATGCCGCTCCAGGCCGATTCGAGAGAGCGCGGGCAGAGCTCGAAGGGATGAAGCGCGTGAGTGTCCGCGCCGCAGGGATTGGCGAGTTCGGCATTCACCGCTTCGCGCGCAAAGAGTTCGCCGCTCGTCGTTCCGACCCGGTAGGGCGTCGGAAAATCCCACCGGTCGAAACTCGGCACGGCCGAGCCGAGCTCGAAGGGATAGTCCTTCGTCTCGTCCTTGCCGGCGATGAGGAGTTGGGCGTAGGCCGGCCGACCCGTGAAGCCGCGCCCGATCGTCTTGCCCGAGCCGAGCACACGGCCGGAGGAGTAGGAGCCCTTGCTCCTCAAATATTGCTTCGCTTCGTTGAGCGCGTGCACCGCGAGCACCCGGTCGGTCTGGCCGCTGATGTCATAGACCAGGCTGTCGGGATCGCTGCCCTGGAAGCGCACGCGCACCCCGTCGAGTTCGACGATTTGGTTCTCGAACGGCGCAGTGAGGAGATGGCTTTCGACCGCGGTGGGTAGACGAAGGCGCACATAGCCTTCGATATGTGTCACATCAGAGGCGCGCGATCCCGGCGCGAGGCGCACCGTCTTGGTGCCCGAGACCGTTGGGACGGTCACGAATTCGTTGTCGATGAACAGGAAATTGTCGCGGCTCTGGAGCGCGCCGGGATCGCTATTGCGTTCCTCGCCGCAGGTCTCCTCGAGCAACAGCTCGACGCCGTTGGCATCGCGCACGCTCGTGATGAAGAGCTGCGCGCGGGGATCGTCATCGATCATGTGCATCGAGTCGATCTCCATGTTGGGGATCTTCCCGCTCGACACCTCGATGTCGATCGCGACGAGCTCTTCCACTTGCGTGACGAGGTTCAATCCGCTCACCCGGACGCCGAAGGGGCCTGTCTGGGCGTTCCACTCGGTGTCGGAATAATGCTCGGGGTTGAACGGCTCGAGATGGTCATGGGCGAGATCGGTGTAAAAGGCGGGAAGCTCCTCGGGCGCGACGGTCTGCTCCTCCTCCGTGGACGGCTCGAGGGAGGCGGAGTCGGCTTCCATGCCCATCTCGGCGAACATGAGCATGATCAGCTCCGCCGGGATTTGGGCGATGTTCTTGAGGGTCTCCTCGGTGAACGAGACTTCCGCGACCAGCCGGGTGCCTTCGACATGCGCGCTGAAGCTCCCCTGAAGGCGCGTGAGCGTCGGCAGCTCCTCGCCGAGCTCGGCGGTGAGCGCCTGGAACTCTTCGATCGCGCTCGCCATTTCGGCGGCCCAAGCGGGATCGTTCGACTCGATGCGCATATCGAGCGCGAGCCGCGGCCCGTCCGGGTCGAGTGTGGCGCCGAAATAGAAGCGTTCGATCGCGGCGATGTCATCGCCCACGCCCCCAAACATCATGGCCCCTTGGGCGCCCTCGCCGGTCGCGTCTATTTCTCCCGCCGGAACGAGCAGGCCGAGCGCCATCACCCGTCCGCTCCGATAGGCGCGCCACTCGGCGAGGTCGAGCTCGGCCGGCGCACCGCTCGCGAGCCGGTCGAGCACCGGACCGATCATCGTGGGTTCGGCGGCGACGATGCGTTCGCCCGAGAGGTGAACCGCAATGGGATCGGAAACTTCGCAGGTCCGGACATCCTGTTCCGTCAGGATCAGCACCTCGTGACCGTCGATCGTGGCCCGCTCGACGCCGTAGGCTTCGGGCAGGAGAGCGACGATATCATCGACCGCGAAGCGTCCGAGAACGATCGTCGCGGCGGCGAAGCCCTGCTCCGATCCCGCCGCGCCGACGAGCACGTAGTCGACCGTTTCACGCGCGCGAATGCCGTGCTCCTCGAGGACCGCGAGGATCGAGCCCACGGCCATCGGATTGAGCAGCGCGCCCTCGTCCTCCTCGCCGAGGATCGTGCGTTCCGCCTCGATCGCGTAGCGTACGTCGACATAGGCCATGCCGACGACGCCGCCCAGAGCCAGCGCGTCCTCGGCCGCGAGCACGGAGGCCGGCGGCTCTTCCGGTCCGGCGGCCTGGGCGAGCGCGCTTAAGGTGAGATGGGCCGCGAGCACCAAGGATGCCGCGAGGAAGGCAGGTAATCTCATGACGATCTCCAGTTCCGAGGGTCTTTCCGTCGGGAATTTTGCCGCTGAATCCGTTCGAAATGGTCAACCGGCGATCCGTACTCGGCAATGAATCAATGCGATAATCCTTATGGACTCGGCGCCGCCCGGGACACCATATTCTATCTATTATTCTATCTATAAGGTGAACGGGTGGGCGATGGCGCTCGCCTCGCGTGCCACGGCCCGTGGGCGCGTCGTTCCGCGCGGCGGATGGGTCTGGTACCCCGAGGTTACGGAAGGTGGCGGCGAAAGCAAAGGCGGTGGTCTTGCTGAGCGGAGGCCTCGATTCGGCCACGACGCTCGCGCTCGCGCGCGCCGAGGGTTACGACGCCTGCGCGCTGACCTTCCGTTATGGCCAGCGCCACGGGGTGGAACTCGAGGCGGCGGCGCGCATCGCCTCGGCGCAAGGGGCGACGCGCCATCTGGTCATGGGGATCGACCTCGGCGCGCTCGGGGGGTCCGCGCTGACCGATGACATCGAGGTCCCCAAGGGGCGCGGGGGCGCGGCGATGACGGCGGATATTCCCATCACCTACGTGCCCGCGCGCAACACGGTCTTTCTCGCGCTCGCGCTCGCCTGGGCGGAGCTGTTGCCCGCCGACGACATCTTCATCGGCGTCAACGCGATCGATTACAGCGGGTATCCCGATTGCCGTCCTGATTTCATCGCCGCCTTCGAGCGACTCGCCAATCTCGCCACCAAGGCCGGCGTCGCCGATGGCCGGCGGTTTCGCATCCACACGCCGCTCATCGATCTCACCAAGGGCGAGATCATCCGCAAAGGGCGTGCGCTCGGGGTCGATTACGCCTTGACCTCGAGTTGCTATGATCCGGCGGCCGACGGGCGCGCCTGCGGAACGTGCGACGCCTGCGCTTTAAGGCTCAAGGGATTCGCCGAAGCCGGGCTCTCGGACCCGATCGCCTATGTCGAGGAGGCGACTTCCGCGCCATGAGCTACAGCGTGAAGGAGATCTATTACACGCTTCAGGGCGAGGGCGCGAATGCCGGCCGGCCGGCCGTCTTCTGCCGCTTCGCGGGCTGCAATCTGTGGTCGGGACGCGAAGAAGACCGCGACGGCGCCGTCTGCGACTTCTGCGATCCCGATTTCGTCGGCACCGACGGCCCCGGCGGCGGGCGCTTCGCCTCGGCGGACGAGCTGGCCGGGGCGGTCGCCCGCGCCTGGCCGTCGAACGGCGCAAGCGGTGTCAAGCCCTTCGTGGTCTGCACCGGGGGCGAGCCGCTCTTGCAGCTCGATCAGCCCTTGGTCGATGCCTTCCACGATCGCGGCTTCGAGGTCGCGATCGAGAGCAACGGCACCTGCCCGGCGCCGGAGGGGATCGACTGGATTTGCGTGAGCCCCAAGGCGGGCGCGGAGCTCGTGCTCACCGCGGGCGATGAGCTCAAGCTCGTCTATCCGCAAGCGGGCGCCGAGCCCGAGCGCTATGAGGGCCTCGCCTTCGCTCGTTTCTTCCTGCAGCCCATGGACGGCCCGGCGCGCGTCGAGAACGGCGTGCGCGCGACCCGCTACTGTCTCGCGCATCCCCGTTGGCGCTTGAGCCTGCAACTCCACAAGATCCTGGGCATTCCTTGAGGCCGCGATGGAAATCTTCAAGGAATTCACCTTCGAGGCCGCCCACCGGCTGCCCAACGTCGCGCCGGAGCATAAATGCGCGCGTCTGCACGGCCATTCCTTCCGGGTCGAGATACGGCTCGAAGGCGAAGTGACTGAGAAGAGCGGCTGGGTGCGCGACTTCGGCGAGGTCGAAGCGGCCTTCGCGCCGCATCTCGACGCGCTCGATCACCGCTACTTGAACGAGATCGACGGGCTCGAGAACCCGACGAGCGAGAATCTCGCGCGCTGGATCTGGCGGCGCCTCGAATCCGCCCTGCCCGAGCTTGCCACCGTCACCATCCGCGAGACCTGCACCGACGGCTGCATCTACCGGGGCGAGGACGAATAGGGCGGCGCGCCGAGCCAGGCGGCTGCGCCCATTCGGGTTGAGCTCAGCTGGGGCGGTCGATCGCGGCCTCGAGCGCAGCGATCAGGCGATCCACTTCCGCCAGGCTGTTGTAGTGCACGAGGCTCACCCGCACGACGCCGTCCTCCGGCTCGAGTCCCAGCGCCTCTACATAGCGATAAGCGTAGAAATTTCCGCTGCTTATTCCTATTTTTTGATGTGATAGGAGAGGTGGAAACGCGGCCGAGCGGCGGCCTTCGACGGTGAAGGAGAAGGTTGGCGCCCGCGTCCCATCGCCCGCATCGTTGCGCCCGATCAGATGGATTTCGGGCCGGCTCGCCACGAACGCGAGGAAGCGTGCCGAGAGCCGCGCCTCGTGGCCAAGCGTCAGCCCATAGACCCGTTCGAGCCGGGCGCGCCGGTCGTTCTCGGGCCGCTCGAAGTGATGCGCGTCGAGGGCATCGAAATACTCGGCGATCCCGATCACCGCGCCGCTCGCCTCGAATTGCGCGCCGCCCAATTTGAGCTTCCGGGCCAGGTCGTCCTCGGGGATGAAGAAGTGGTTCTGCCCCTTGACGCCGAGCAGATGCTCGCGCTTGGCGTAGAGCACGGCGAGATGGGGTCCGAACAGCTTGTAGAGGCTGAAGAGATAGAAATCGGCGTCGAGCGCCTTGACGTCCGGCAGGGAATGGGGAGCAAACGAGACGCCATCGATGCACAGAAGCGCCCCGACGTCATGAACCTTTCGGCCGATCGCCGCCACATCGTTCACGCTGCCGGTGATGTTCGAGCAATGGGTCACGGCCACCAGGCGCGTCCGCCCGCTCAGCAGCGAATCGAGGGCGTCGATCTCGAGTTCGCCGGTCTTTGCGTCGATCCGCCATTCCCTCACCGTCAGGCCGAACTCGGCGAGGCGGCGCCACGCGCCGTTGTTTGCCTCGTGATCCAGGTTGGTGACGATCACCTCGTCTCCCTTCGCGAAGAGGGGAACGAGCGCGTGGGACAGCACATAGACGTTGAGTGTCGTCGAGGGCCCGATCACGATCTCGTCGGGCTGGGCGTTGATCATCGCGGCCAGCGCCTTCTGCCCCTCGGCGAGCTCGTCGGCGGCTTGCGCCGAGACGCCGTAGGGATAGCCGGGCTGCACGCGCATCTGGGAGGCGAAGCGCCGCATCCGCTCGATGACCGGCCGGGCCACCTGGCTTCCGCCCGCGTTCTCGAAGAATGCCCAGCCCGAGGCGAGCGCGGGGAACTCGCCCCTCACGAAGTCGATGTCGAGCTCGCCCGTTTGCGCCACGTCGGTCCTTATGCCCGGCCTCGCTGGCTTATGACGCGCGCGAGGAGAGGCGGTCAATGGCGGATTGTCAATTGGCTTTGACGCCCGTCGGCGGCTCGCGGCCCCGGCGGTTCACGAGAAAGAGGCCCCCCATGACCAGCGCCAAGGCGCCCCAGATCCAGAGGCTGTGCGCTTCGCTGAAGAACAGGATGCCCCAGCCGACGCCGGCTATGGTGTCGATATAGGCGACCGTCGAGAAGAAGACGGAACCCGCGAGTCGGATGATCGTAAACAGCAGGGGCCAGAGGAACGCCGAGAGCAGCATCAAGAAGAAGACGGTGGCTTCGCCCTTGGAAAGGGGCTCCTGAAATATCCACCACGAGTCCGAGATCACCATGACGGGAAGCATGAACAGGCTGCCGACGACGAGCAGCCCACAGGAGAAAGAGATGGCGTCGCCTGTCGGTGGGCGCATGCGCTCGGCCAGGAT
>JAPUJA010000085.1 GCA_027296525.1 Pseudomonadota bacterium
CGGGGAATACAGCGCGTAAAGCCGGGCACCGCGCAGGCGCTCTTCTGGGGCTTCTCGGCCTTCATGGGCCTCTGGCTCTCTTACATCTTCCTCGCCTACACGGCGACGAGCATCGTGCGCGTCTTCTTCATCGCGGCGGCGATGTTCGGCGCGATGAGCCTTTACGGTTACACGACGAAGCGCTCGCTCGCGGGCTGGCGCTCCTTCCTCATGATGGGAATGATCGGCGTGCTCATCGGCGTTCTCATCAATATTTTTCTTCTTCAATCCACCATGCTGGATTTCGTGGTCTCGGGCGTCGCGGTCATCTTGTTTGCCGGGCTTACGGCCTATGACACCCAACGGATCAAGCAGGCATATGTCGAGAGCGACGGCGAGGCGGCCCTCTGCAAGAAGGCGATCCTGGGGGCGCTCCTGCTCTATTTCAACTTCATCGGGCTGTTCGTCTGGTTGCTCCACTTGTTCGGCGGGCGTAACTAGAGCGGCTCAAGTTTGATCGAAGCCGCTCCAGGCCGCAAACGCGGCCCAGCGCTTATACGCCGCGCCCCCGCAGCCGTGTCCCAAAGGGGCATTGGGGTTGAGCGAGGAAAAATCCAGAGCGATTCCACGCAAAGTGGAATTGCTCTAGACGCGAAAAGCCGCGGCGAGATCACCTCGACGAGATCACCGGGACGAGATCGAAGACCCGGCACCCGGCGGAACGCTCCGCCGGGTGTTTTCGTCGGCGCGGCTAGAGCCGTTTCCGATCACTTTGAAACGGCTCCAGGCCGCGACGGCGGCCCGGCGCTTGACGGCCCGCCCACGCGGAGCGGTGCGCCAAAGGCGCTATCCACGCGAGCGACATGACCTGAGAGCGATTCCACGTGAATGGAAATCGCTCTAGGGCGCGGCCGCCCCGTCGCGCTCCTCGAGCAAGCGGAGCGCGGCGCGCCAGAGCGTGAAGGAGGCGCCCTCCAGAAAATCCACATGTGCGAGCGAATCGACGAGATAGAGCCGGGCGCGTTCGGGCCCGAGGATCTGAGCGAGTGCCGCGCTTTCGCTCTCGGGGATGATCGGATCGTCGCGCCCATGGACGAGAATGAGGCGCGCCGTCAAGCCCTCGAGGGCATGGCGGGCCGGGTTGAGGCGCTCGAGCTCATCGAGAAGGGCGCCCGGTAGGGCGTCCAGCAGTTCGGGCACGCGCTCGGGCTCGCGGTTGGAGAGAAGCGCGAAGAAGGCCTCACCCTCGGGCGTCAAGGCCCGGGCCAGATCGTCGATCGGGCTTTCCGGATCCGCCAGGCGGCGCCGCGCCATCTCGCTAAAGCGAGCGCGGTCCCGTGGATCGCTGAGCCGCTGAGCGTTGCTTAAGACGAAGACCCATTTGCCGTAGGCGTTGGGCTCGCGATGTTGCCAGGCGCCCTCGCCCATCCGGTAATGGCCGGTCGTGAAGAAGGTGATGACCCGGTCGAGATCGTGAAAGCCGCCGATCCCGACGATGAAATCGACCCGCTCCTTGACGTCGGGCTCAAGGGCGGCGATCAGCGCGGGGCCCACGGCATAGGAGATCGCCGCGATCCCGACGGGCCGCCCGGACGAAATGCCCGCGAGGTAGGCCACCCCATCGGCGATCTCGCGGGCGTCCTCGGGCGCGACGCGCAGCGCGCGAAAGCCCGCCATCTCAGGCACGAGCACGCGAAAGCGCGCACGCGCCAGCGTCTCGGCCAAGGCGATCAGGCGGGGATCGTCCTTCCCTCGAGGCGCCACCCCGGGCACGAGCAGGAGGGCGGCCCGGGCCTCCGTCGCGGGCCGGTAGAGATCGCCGGTCCGCGCGCGCTCCCCGATCCGATAGGTGACCGGCATTCGCGCCGGCGCGTCGGTCCAGGACCGGTAAAGACTGGGGCCGCCACTGGCCGCGACGTCGCTCAAAAAGAGCCACGCCTCGACGGGCCTCTTGGCGTAGAGGCCCCCGGCCACGCCGGCCCCGACGAGCAGGATCAGGATGGACAGGGTGCGGAGAACTCTTATCATGCCGGGATTATCGGGAATGCCTCCGCGCTTCGGCACGCGGCGGTGGTTTCACAGGCAGACGAGTTTCTAAGTCGTGACGGCATTCGAGGTCGCTTGGCGCGTGGCCGCGGCGGGCGGCGTTGCCTATCTCTGCATCGTCGCGCTTCTCTATCTCGGCCAGCGGCGGCTGATCTATCTTCCCGACCGGACCGTTCCGGATCCAGCCCAAAGTGGCGTTCCCGAGATGACGGCCCGTCAGATCCAAAGCTCGGACGGCCTCTCCTTGCTGGCCTGGCACCGCCCGCCGGCGCGGCCCGGGCGGCCGACGATCGTCTATTTCCACGGAAACGCCTGCCATATCGGGGTCAGGGCCGAGAAGGTCAAGCCCTATCTCGATGCCGGCTACGGCGTGCTGCTGCCCGCCTATCGGGGCTACAGCGGCAATCCCGGAAAGCCGAGCGAAACCCTTCTCTATGCCGACGCCGAAGCGGGGCTTCGCTTCCTCGAAGGCAAAGGCGCCGACGGCTTGGTGCTTTACGGCGAATCGCTCGGCTCGGGCGTCGCGGTCGAGATGGCCCGCCGGCACCCAGTTCGCGCGCTCGTGCTCGAGGCGCCCTTCACCTCGACCGCCGATGTCGGCCGCGTGCGCTATCCCTTCCTGCCCATCCGCCTGCTCGTGATCGACCGCTTCGATTCCAAGGCGAAGATCGAGCGGATCGACGTGCCGCTTCTGATCGTGCATGGCGAGAAGGATCGCATCGTGCCGGTCGGCCTGGGGCGCGCGCTGTTCGATGCCGCGCGCGAGCCCAAGGAGGCGCGCTTCATCCCCGAGGCCCGCCATAACGATCTCTATGATCACGGCATGGCCCCGCTCGTGCTTGATTTCCTCGAGCGGCATCTCCCACAATCCGCCACCGTCAACCGGAACAGCCCGAACGCACCGGCCCCCAACGATTGACCCGCTGGGCTCGAACGATAGATCACATCCCATGATCGACTTGCGCCTCGCCGACGGCTTTCGCTTCGAGGACCTTTACAGCGAGGAGGGGCTGACGCGCCTCGATCAACACTTCCTCGCCGGGCTTGAGGCTCACGACGGCCAGCTTTGCGTGCGTCTTGAAAGCGCGCGCGCGGCGAGCGAGGCGCTCGAGCCCCTCGCACGCTCCGAGCTCCTGCTCGCGCTCGCGGGCCCGCTCGACGACTTCATCGCCCGGCTCTTCGACATCGCGCGCGAGCGCGACGCGCTCACCGCCCAGCACGGCGCGCTCGAACCGCTTTACCGTTGCAAGCGCCTGTTCGTGCAACGCCGGGCGGACAAGAAGTTGTCCCACGAGGTGGCCGCCGGCCTCGACGGCGCGGTGCTCGAGGCGGCGCTCGCGCCCTTGATCGGCGAGCGAATGAGCGAGCTCGCCTTCGCCCGATGCGTGATCGCCTGGCTTGAGGACGAGAAGGCCCATGAAAAGGAGCTCGACCTCGCGCTCCGCTTCGCCGCCTGGGCGCTTCACAACCCGACGGGCAAGGCGCGATTCCGCGACGGCATTCTCTTCAAGACGCCGGCCAAGCGCGATCCCGAACACCTGATCGCGCTTCGCGCCGAGCGGCAAAACGGCATCGAAAGTTTCAGGCTCCCCGATGACGAGCTCCGCCGGCGCGAGGGCTTCGCGCTGACGGATCGGGGCTTCGATCTCACGGGCGCGCTCGATCAGGCGAACTACTGCATCTTCTGCCACAACCGCGGCAAGGACTCCTGCTCCCACGGCCTCAAGGAGAAGGACGGGGGCTACCGCAAGAATTTCTTCGCCGAGCCGCTTTGCGGCTGCCCGCTGGAAGAGAAGATTTCGGAGATGAACATGGCCAAGGCGTCGGGCCAAGCGATCGGCGCGCTCGCCATCGTCGTCACGGACAACCCAATGCTTCCGGCGACCGGCCATCACATCTGCAACGACTGCATGAAGGGCTGCATCTATCAGAAGCAGGAGCCCGTCGATATCCCACAGGTCGAGACCCGCGTCCTGAAGGACGTGCTGGCGCTTCCCTGGGGCTTCGAGATCTACAGCCTGCTCACGCGCTGGAATCCGCTGAACTTCGAGCGCCCCCTCCCCCGGCCTTCGAGCGGGCGCAAGGTGCTGATCGCGGGGATGGGCCCGGCGGGCTTCACGCTCGCCCATCATCTCTTGAACGACGGCCATTGGGTAGTCGGCATCGACGGGCTCAAGATCGAACCCTTGCCGGGAGTGCTTTCGGGCCGGGACGGGACGGGCGAAAGCTGCCCGTTCGAGCCGATCCGGGACGTCGAAAGCCTCTATGAGGCGCTCGGCGAGCGCGTGATGGCGGGCTTCGGGGGTCTCTCGGAATACGGCATCACCGTGCGCTGGAACAAGAATTTCCTTAAACTCATCCGCCTCGTGCTCGAGCGGCGGGAGCGCTTTCGCCTGTTCGGGGCGACGCGGCTGGGGGGCGCGATCACGATCGGGGGCGCCTTCGAGATGGGCTTCGATCATGTCGCGCTGACCGTCGGCGCCGGGTCGCCCACCACCCTTGCCGTGCCGAACGGGCTCGCGCCCGGCGTGCGCGCGGCCTCCGACTTCTTGATGGCCCTGCAGCTGAGCGGCGCGGCCAAGAAGGAATCGGTCGCGAACATGCAGATCCGCCTGCCGGTCGTCGTGGTGGGCGGGGGCCTGACCTCGATCGATGCCGCGACCGAATCGCTCGCCTACTACCCCTTCCAGGTCGAGAAGTTCCTCGCCCGCTACGAGACCCTCGTCGATGAGCGCGGCGAGGCGGGCTTACGCGCCGAATGGAGCGCGGAGGAGCGCGTGATCGCGGACGAGTTCATGGACCATGCGCGCGCGATCCGCGCCGAGCGGGAAGCCGCCAAGCGCGAAAAGCGCGAGGCCCGGATTCGCGAGCTCGTCCAGGGCTGGGGTGGCGTCACCATCGTCTATCGCAAGCGCCTGATCGACTCGCCCATGTACCGGCTCAACCCCGAGGAGGTCGAGTTCGCGCTCCAAGAGGGCTTCCGTATCGTCGAACGGCTCGCGCCTGAGAGGGTCGAAGTGGACGGGCAGGGTTACGTGCGCGCCATCACCTTCGCCCACCAGGAGCGCGACGGGGACGGCAGATGGCGGAGCCTCGAGACCGTCGAGAGTTTCCCCGCGCGGACGATTTTGATCGCCGCGGGCACGAGGCCCAACACGGTGATCGCGCGCGAGGAGCCCGAGCGGATCGGCCTCGATGGCCGCTATTTCCAGGCGGTGGACGAGGAGGGCGCGCCGGTCGCGCCCGAGCCCACCACGAAGCCCGGCAAGGTCCGCATCTTCGCCTCGGTCGGCGGCGATCACCGGAGCGTCAGCTTCTATGGCGACGCGCATCCGTCTTACGCGGGCAATGTGGTCAAGGCCATGGCGAGCGCGACGCAGGGATACCCGCTCATCACGCGCATGATGTCACGCATCGAGATGCCACGCATCGAGATGCCGCGCATCGAGATGTCACGCATCGAGATGCCGCGCATCGAGATGCCGCGGGTTGAAGAGAGTGCCGATG
>JAPUJA010000086.1 GCA_027296525.1 Pseudomonadota bacterium
GGATCGAGCGCGAACACCGCCGGCGTCGAGCGCGGCACGGGGACATAGGCCTCCTGCTCCTCGACCGGGACCGTGGCGCGCCGGGTCGTGCGCCACAGGCCGAAGAGGGCGATGGCGATGCCGACGGCGGCGGTAAACAGAAACAGGCCGGACGCGTTCGCGAGCTCGAGCGCCTGGCCGGCGATGAGCGGGCCGATCGCGGCGCCGACGGCGAAGGCGAGCAGCATGCCACTCGAGACGGAAACGAAATCGTCTGTTTCTTCGAGGAAATCGGCCGAGTGGGCGAGGCAGAGGGGATAGAGCGTGAAGCTCGCGCCCCCGAAGGCCGCGAGCAGGAGGAGCAGCAGCTCGAATCCCATGCCGCCGAGCACGGCGATCGCGAGGCTGGCGGCCGCGAGCGCGGTGGCGACGGCGATGATTACGATCCGCCGGCCGACGCGATCGGCGATCACCCCGATCGGCCACTGAAGGGCGAGCCCGCCCAAGATCGTGAGCGCCATCATGAAGGCGATCTCGCGCGTGTCGAGCCCGAGGGATTGGCCGAACACCGGGGTCAGCCCGTAGAAGGAGCCAAGCACGAGGCCGGCGCCGAAGTTGCCGACGACGGCCAAGGGCGAGACCGCGATCAGATCGCCGAGCGAGCGTCGCTTGGGAACCTTGAGCGCGGGCGCGCTGACACGGCTCAAGGCCACGGGCACGATGCTGAGCGCGAGCATCATGGCGCCGAGCTCGAAGAGTGCGCTGCCTTTTATGTCGTAGAGGTTCAAGAGAAGCTGCCCGCCGCCGAGCGCGCCGTAATAGAGGATCATGTAGGAGGCGAGCACCCGGCCCCGCCAGGGGTTCGGCGAGGCGGCGTTCAACCAGGATTCGATCGACATGACGAGGCCCGCGAAAGACGCGCCGTAGAGGAAGCGTAAGGGGCCCCAGGCGGCGGGTTCGACGGCCAGCGGCAGCGCCAGGGTCGCCGCCGCGAGCATCGCCGCGAAGCCGGCGAAGGCGCGTATATGGCCGACCCGACGGATGAGAACCGGGCAGGCGAGCGCGCCGGCGACGAGCCCGCCGAAGAAACCGGCCACGACGATGCCGACGGTGAAGGGCGCGAATCCATCCGCGGCGAGCCTGAGCGGAACCAGCGTGCCCAGCATGCCGTGGCCGAGACCGAGAATGCCGACGGCGAGAAGAAGCGCGCCGAGCGGTGCGAGGATGGCAAGCATCGAAAAGCTTTATCGCCTGGTCACGCGACAGTTGCGGGGACTCCGGAATCGCTAACTACGCGCCGCACGGCTACAGTCAACAGATTTCTCGCGCCGTGAGGTCGGCGGCGCGGCCTTCTTGCAAGAGGGGATCGGTGCGGGACGATGAAGGATACCGACTGCATCGACTTCCTGCAGTGGGCCTTGCCGCGGCTCCATCTCCGCTGGCGGGGCTTTCGCCGCGTTCGTCGGCAGGTCTGCAAACGCATTTCGCGGCGCATGGCTGAGCTCGGCTTGACGGACGCGTCGTCCTACCGGGACTATCTCGAATGTCACGATGACGAATGGGCGCGTCTCGATGGCCTTTGCTGGATCTCGATCTCGCGTTTCTACCGCGACCGCGGGGTCTATGATTTTCTGGGTCAAGAGGTTCTGCCCGCCCTGATCGCGAATCGTCACCGGGGGGCAAGAGAGCTGTGGGCCTGGAGCGTGGGATGCGCCTCCGGCGAGGAGCCCTACGGCCTGGCGCTCGTCTGGCATTTCGTCCTCGGGCCCGCGCATCCCAACCTCGATCTTCGGATCGTCGCGACGGATGTCGATCCCGTCCTGCTCGAGCGCGCCCGGCGCGCCTGTTATCCGCAAGGCACCCTCAAGGAGCTTCCGCTCGTCTGGCGTGATCGGGCGTTCGAAGAGAGGAACGGGCGGCTCTGCCTTCGCGCGGTGTTTCGTGGGGCCGTGAGGTTTCGCCGCCAGGACCTCCGCCTCGCCCGGCCGAAGGAGGGATTCGACCTCGTGCTCTGCCGCAATCTCGCCTTCACCTATTTCGAGGAGGGCGTGCAACGCAAGATCCTCGAGCGGATCGGCGGCGCGCTTCGCCCCGGCGGCGCGCTCGTCCTCGGCCGTCATGAGCGCCTGCCGGAAGGGGCGGCCGGTTTTGCGCCCTGGAGCGCGGGCCATCGTGTCTATCGCCGGGCGGCGTGAGATGGGATCGAGCGGCGGTCCGGTGACAAGCGAGCGGCGCTGGCGGAAGGGCGCTCCCGCTTCACCGTCGAGCGGGTGAGCGCGCATCTCCTGACCAACGCCTGGGTGATCGAACGCTTCGGTCTCGCACGCGTCACGGTCGAGGACGGCGTGCCCGCTCTGGTCACGGTCGAGGGAGCCGGGCTTTTCGCGAAAGGCGGCGCGCCCTAGGAGGGTTTCTGCGCAAGCCGCTCGAGCGCCTCGCGCACGATCCGCTCGACGATTTGGCCCGCGGGCTCGAGCTCGTGGATCAGGTCGACGGCTTCGCCTGCGAAGACCACCGTGGCGGCGGCGTCACCCTCCCTCACCGCGCGTTTGTAACGCTCGCGCTCCCGCTCGATGTTTTCGGCAAGCTCGTCTTCGTGACCGTGCCAGCGCTCGAGAAAATCGTTGCGGACCGCCCGGCCCGTGTAGACGTTCGGCCAGTCGTGCCCGCGCACGAGGTCGAAGACGGTGGTACGCGCGGTCTCATCGCCCGTGGCCTGCGTAATACGCTCTTTGGCCGCGTCCAGCCCGAGGGCTTCGGGCGTGGCGTAAAACCGCGTGCCGACGAGCACGCCGGCCGCCCCCAGCATGAGGGCCGCCGCCAGGCCCCGCCCGTCCGCGATGCCGCCCGCCGCGAGCACGGGAATGGGGCGCACCGCGTCGGCCACGGCGGGGATGAGGGCGAAGCTCCCCCGGCTCGCGCCGTGCCCGCCGGCCTCCGCCCCTTGGGCGACGACGATGTCGGCGCCACATTGGGCCGCCTCGCGCGCCTGGCGCACGGTC
Source organism: Pseudomonadota bacterium (assembly GCA_027296525.1). Lineage (GTDB taxonomy): Bacteria > Pseudomonadota > Alphaproteobacteria > UBA828 > JAPUJA01 > JAPUJA01. The sequence continues at coordinate 2,982 of JAPUJA010000086.1, forward strand.
TGGACCTGGCAGATGAGCTTCGCGCCCGCGCCCTTGATCTTGGCGGCGAAGGGCGCCGGATCGCCGAACGAGAGCATCACTGCGGCGGGCTCGCGCGCCAAAACCAGATCGAGGAGCTCAGGCTTTCGTGCCAGGTTCCAGGTGATGAAGCCCGTGCCCACGCGCGCGTTGCCCGCCGCGTCGAACTCGTGCTCGATCCACTCCGCATCGCCATAGCCCGTCGCGATAAGGCCGAGGCCACCGGCGGCCGTGACGGCCTGAGCCAGCGCGCCGCCCGAGACGCCGCCCATGGGCGCGAGCACGATCGGGTAGCGGATGTCGAGCAGCTCGGTGATTGGGGTGCGGAGTTCCATGACCGTGCCCGAAGGATTGCGCCGCGAGGTTACACGAAGGCGCTCTGGTCTGTCCGGTCGTTTCTCCGGGACGGCGTGGACAATATCGCGCCGTTGCTCCCGGTGTCCGGTTCGGGGATCATCGGGAGAGCGATTGGGAAATGGAGGAAGTGGTGAGCGGGGAAGGCGCGGCGGGGGCGGAAGGCTCGTGGGATCTGGTCATCGAGGGCGCCCGGCTGCTCGATGGTGACGGGTCCGTCGAGATCGCGGTCAAGGCCGGCAAGATCGCGGCTTTCGTGCCGTGGGTCGAAGGTGACGCGGCGCGCCGCGTCGAGGCCAGGGGCGGGCTCGTGACCCCCTCCTTCACCGAGCCGCATTTTCATCTCGACAAGTGTTTGAGCCGCGATCTCTTGGGCGCGACGAAGCCGAGCGAGGCCTTCGCGCGGGCGCGCGAGGTCAAGAGCCAGTTCACGGTCGAGGACGTCGAGGAGCGGGCGTCCAAGGCGCTCGCGCTCGCGATCGCAAACGGGATCGGGCATTTGCGCGCGATGGTCGATGTCGATTTCGCGACCAAGCTCATTTCCCTGGAAGGCGTCTTGCGCGCGCGGGAACGCTACGGCCATGCGATCGAGGTCGAGATCGCGGCCTTTCCCCAGGAAGGAATCGTGACCGATCCCGAGGCGCCCGCGCTGCTTAAGACGGCGCTCGAGATGGGCGCGGACCTCCTGGGGGGCTTGCCGGAGTTCGAGAACTCGCTCGAAGATCAACAGAGCCATATCGACACGCTCTTCGACATCGCCGAGGCCGAGGGCGTCGCAATCGACATCCATTGCGACTACATGGACGATCCCAAACTCAAGACCCTCGAGATGCTCGTGGACACGATGGTGACACGTCGGTTCGAGCATGGCGTCATCGCCAATCACTGCAACGCGCTCGCCCTCTATCCGGACGACGAGGCCAAGCGCGTGATCGACAAGGTGAAGAACGCCGGCATCGACGTCGTGGTGCTGCCGGTCGCGAACTTGCAGATGCTGGGAGGGGCGAAGCGCACGCCCTATAACCGCGGCTCCTCGCGCGTCAAGGAGCTCTTGGATGCCGGCGTCAACGTCGCGGCGGGGAGCGACAACATGTACGACATCTGGTACCGCTTCAACCGCATGGACCCGCTCGAGCTCGCCTTCATCACCTGCCTGAGCGCGGGCATGAAGACCGATGTCGAGGTGCAGACGGCCTTCGAGATGGTGACGAGCCGCGCGGCCCGCGCCGTCGGCCGGAAGGCGGGTGAGATGCGCGTGGGCGCGCCCGCGGACCTGGTGATCCACGAGCCCGCGACCCTGGTCGATCTCATTCGCAACCCGCCGGGCCGGCGGCTTCATCTGAAGGGCGGCAAGGAGGTCGGCGGCCTCGAGGGCAGCCACTGGGCCGCCGAGGGATGAGGGCGTCCGGGCCTTGACGGCCGGGCGCGGGGGCCACCCTCGGTGGGGGCCACCCTCGGTGGGGGCCACCCTCGGCGGGGGTCCCCCTCGGCGGGGGCAAGGGTGATTATATAAGAGTGTCGGGAAAGGGTTTCACCCGGGCACGCCAAAGCGAGGCTTTCCGCGTCCTTGGGCCTTTGGGATCGGCTTGACAAGAGCGCGTCCTTGGCCTTAAACTTCTAAAAATGAATAATATATCCTATATACGGATAAATATATCCATGAAGGGGTATCGGGGATGGCTCTCCGGATAGCGATCGATACCGGCGGCACCTTCACCGACGTCGTGGCGATCGACGAAGCGTCTGGTGCCCAATATGCCGTGAAGACCCCGAGCACGCCCGAGGACCCGAGCATCGGCCTGCTCAACGGCATCGGTAAGGTGATGGCGGGCGCGCCGGGCGATCGGCTCGAGGTTCTGCTCCACGGCTCGACCACGGCGACGAACGCCGTTCTCGAGCACAAGTTCGAGGGGCTCGGCCTGATCGTGACCGAGGGCTTTCGCCATCTCATCGAGATCGCGCGTCAGTCGGTCCCCGACGGCTACGGCAACTCCTATTTCTGGGTGAAGCCGCCGCGCCTCGTTCCGCTTCATCTCGTGCGCGAGGTGCCTGGGCGGATGACCTTCGAGGGCGGCGAGCTCAAAGCCCTCGACGAGGAGGCCGTGATCGCCGCGCTCGATGAGCTCGTCAGCCTCGGCGTGAAATGCATCGCCGTCTGCCTGCTCCACTCCTACGCGAACGATGCCCATGAGCGGCGCGTCGGCGAACTGATCGGCGCGCGCCACCCGGAGCTCTTCGTCTCGCTTTCCTCGGTCGTTCTGCCCGAATACCGCGAATATGAGCGGGCGATGACGACCCTCATCGATGTCCTCGTCAAGCCTTATTGCAAGACCTATCTGACGCACGCGGCGGAGCAGGTGCGCGCTCGCTCCGGCGAATTCCCCTTCCTCATCATGCAGTCGAACGGCGGCGTCGTGAAACATGCGAGCGCGGTGAAAAGGCCGGTCACCATGCTGCTTTCCGGCCCGGCGGCGGGGGTCCTGGGCGCGACCCACATGGCCCGTCTCGCCGGCCACGAGGACATTCTCACCCTCGACGTCGGCGGGACCTCGACCGACGTTTCCCTGGTGCAGGGGCTCATGCCCCAGCTCACGAGCGCGTCCTTCGTCGAGAGCTATCCGGTCAAGACCCCGATGCTCGATATCGTCACGGTCGGCACCGGCGGCGGCTCGATCGCCTGGGTCGACGCCTATGGCGGGCTCAAGGTCGGCCCTCAAAGCGCGGGCGCCGATCCGGGGCCGATCTGCTACGGGCGCGGCGGGACGGAGCCCACGGTGACCGACGCGGCGCTCGTGCTCGGGCGGCTTCCGGGCGAGCTCATCGGGGGCGAGCTCGCGCTCGATCCGGCGGCGGCGCGTGACGCCTTTGGCGCGTTCGGGAAGACCTTCGACATGGCGCCGGAGGCGGCGGCGGCGGGCGTGTTCGAGATC
>JAPUJA010000087.1 GCA_027296525.1 Pseudomonadota bacterium
GATCCCGACGTGACTCTCGACCACGGTCGCGCGGCGCTTCGCGCCGAGCCGGCTGATTTTTAGCATGTGCCAAGCCGGGCGGGCTTAGCCGGCACCACCAAAGAAGACGAGATGAACGGGCGCATCAAGGGTGATCCCGTCATCGATCTCGAGCAGATAACCGTCCGTCATCAACGCCGTGTTCAGCGCGATGAGCGCCTCGCCGTTGACCGGCGCAAGCCGTCCGACTTCGCCCTCGAGCGTCTCGGGCGCTGCCTTAAGTTGGTTGGCCAATCCGGCGAGCCGAACCCCCGGGGGCAGCCCACCCGGAGCCGAGAGATCGCTTCGCAACGCACCGTTCACGAAGACCAGGCCGGGCGCCGCAAAGCGTCCGGGCAGGTGAGCGGTGAGCCGCTCCGCCTCGATCGCCAAGGGCTCGGCGATCGCCGGGGCGAACGCCGCCTTCGCGAGCCCGCGCAGGCTGGTATACTTCCATTCCTCGACGCGCACACTGGGCAGGCCCAAATCCCGGAAACGCTCGATCGCCTCCCGGCGCCGCCGGTCCAGCCAGGGCACCCCGGCGCCCGGAAGCGCGGGCGCGATCGCGCCGAACTTCTCGGCGTAGGGAAAATCGATACCGCGTTTGCCCGCCATGTCTCTCGTCATCCGATGGTCCGCCGGCCTCAGGCCGCGTTTTCCGCGGCCGCGCCGAACTCGCCATAGCCTTTCTCTTCGAGTTCGATGGCGAGCTCCTTGCCGCCCGACTTGGCGATCCGGCCGTCCGCCAGCACATGAACACGATCCGGCACGACGTAATCGAGCAGCCGCTGATAGTGGGTGATCACGAGCATCGCCCGATCCGGCCCGCGCAGCGCGTTGACACCGCCGGCCACGACCTTCAGCGCGTCGATATCGAGGCCTGAATCCGTCTCGTCGAGAATCGCGAGCTTCGGATCGAGCAAAGCCATCTGGAGGATCTCGTTCCGCTTCTTCTCACCCCCGGAGAATCCAACGTTCAACGGACGGCGCAGCATCTCCTCGCTGATGTTGAGTTCGGTCCGCTTCGCGCGCACGAGGCTGAGAAACTCCATCGCGTCGAGCGCCGGCTCGCCCCGAGACTTGCGCACCGTGTTCACCGCCTCCTTGAGGAATGTCGCGCTCGCCACGCCCGGGATCTCGACCGGGTATTGAAAAGCCAGGAACACGCCTTTGCGCGCGCGCTCCTCAGGCGCGAGCTCGAGAAGGTCCTGCCCCTCGTAGGTCACGCGCCCCTCGGTGATCGCGTAGCCGTCGCGTCCCGCCAGGACGTGGGCGAGCGTGCTCTTGCCTGAGCCGTTCGGTCCCATGACGGCATGCACCTCACCCTTTTCGATCGCGAGATCGACCCCTTTCAGGATTTCGCGATCCTCGACGCTGACGTGGAGATTCTCGATCTTGAGCATGGCGCGATCTTTATCCTTCCTGCGTGAGCGGCCGGTTAGCCGACGCTGCCTTCGAGGCTGAGGCTCACGAGCTTCTGGGCCTCGACGGCGAACTCCATCGGCAACACCTGGAGCACCTCCCGGCAGAAGCCGTTGACGATCAACGCGATCGCCTCCTCCTCGGACAGCCCGCGCTGGCGGCAATAGAAGAGCTGATCCTCATCGATCTTCGAGGTCGTCGCCTCGTGCTCGACCCGCGCTCTGCGGTTCTCCGATTCGATATAGGGCACGGTATGCGCGCCCGAGTTCTCGCCGATGAGCAGACCATCGCACTGGGTGTAGTTTCGGGCACCCGTCGCGCCCGCCTTAATCCGCACGAGCCCGCGGTAGGTATTGTTCGATCTTCCGGCGGATATGCTCTTCGAAATGATCCGGCTTCGCGTGTTCTTGCCGATATGGATCATCTTCGTGCCGGTATCGGCCTGCTGATAGTTGTTCGTGACGGCGACGGAATAGAACTCACCGACCGAATTCTCACCCTGCAAGATACAACTCGGATACTTCCAGGTGATCGCCGAGCCGGTCTCCACCTGGGTCCAGGAAATCTTGGAATTGCGGCCGCGGCAGGCACCGCGTTTGGTTACGAAATTATAGATACCTCCCTTGCCTTCCTTGACGCCCGGATACCAGTTCTGCACGGTCGAATATTTGATCTCGGCATCATCGAGCGCGACAAGCTCGACGACCGCGGCGTGCAGCTGGTTTTCATCGCGCATGGGCGCCGTGCAGCCCTCGAGATAGCTGACGTAACTGCCTTCCTCGGCGATGATGAGCGTGCGCTCGAACTGGCCGGTCTCGGCGGCGTTGATCCGGAAATAGGTGGAGAGCTCCATCGGCGAACGCACGCCCTTCGGCACGAAGACGAAGCTGCCGTCGCTGAACACGGCCGAATTGAGGGTCGCGTAGAAATTATCCGAATAGGGAACGACGCTTCCCAAATATTTCCGCACGAGCTCGGGGTGCTCCTGAACGGCCTCGGAGAATGAGCAGAAGATGATGCCGAGCTCGGCCAACTTCCCCTTGAAGGTGGTGGCGACCGAAACGCTGTCAAATACCGCATCGACCGCGACACCCGCGAGCTGCTCCTGTTCTTTCAGCGGGATGCCGAGCTTCTCGTAGGTGCTCAGGAGCTCCGGATCGATCTCATCCAGGCTCTTGGGCCCTTCACTGCTCGTCTTGGGCGCCGCGTAGTAATAGGCGTCCTGATAGTCGATCGGCGAATGAGAGATCTTCGCCCAGCGCGGTTCCTCGGTCTTGAGGCGTGTCCAATACCGGAACGCCTTAAGCCGCCAATCGAGCAGCCAGTCGGGCTCGTTCTTCTTCGCCGAAATGAAGCGAACGATGTCCTCGTTCAGCCCACGCGGGGCGAACTCGGACTCGATCTCGGTGACGAAGCCGTATTTGTACTCCTGCTGCGTCAGCCGATCGACGGTCTGAATGGTTTCTTCTGCTGTGCTCATCTCGCCTTCTTTCCGATCAACCCCGATGCCCTGTGGCTCCGCCCGGAGGCCGTCACGCCGTGCCGCCCAGGCGGTGCTCGAAGCCGCCCCCAGGCGGGCTCCAGGGGGCGATGATTTCGGCCAGGCTGACCCCTTCGAGGGCCTCGCGGATCGCTACGTTGACACGCCCCCAGGGGCCGCGTATGGGACAAAAGCTCTCCAGGTCGCAGACTCCCTCGGGGCCTTCGAGACAGTCGGTCAGCGCGATCGGCCCATCGACCGCGCGGATGATGTCCGCGACCGAGATCTCCTCGGGCGTTCGCGCGAGTGCGTAGCCGCCGCTGGCACCGCGCTGTGAATCGAGCAGGTCGTTTTGGGCGAACTGTTTCAAGAGCTTGCTGACGGTGGGCAAAGGAAGCTGGGCATCATTCGCGATCTCGGAGGCCTTGTGGAGGCGCCCGGGATGGCGTGCCATATGCCTCAAAACGAGCATCCCATAATCGGCCATTCGGCTCACGCGAATCATCGCCGGTCCCCATACAAGACCAAATTGGTACTGTTTATCTGGATTATGGCGGCTCAACTGTCAACCCTTCGTAAATTAGGGTTTAAAACCTTAAAATACCCGAGTAAAATCAGCACCATACAGGCCATGCGCCGAGCCGGACGGGGGCCTCCCGGGCGTCCTCGTGCGACTCAACGGGCGAACGCACGCAATCGGCGAGAGCGGCGACCGGACGCCGCGCCCGGCCCAGGCGTTCGGTCGAAAAAGGAGAGCCGCCATGACCCTGCCGATCGCCGAGACCTGGTATGAGAGCCGGCCTTTAGAGAACGGCATCAGCCAGATCGACGAGCTGCATATCGAACCGTTCACCCGGAGCAGCATCTGGCTCGTCGAGGGCTCGGAGCGCGACCTCCTGGTCGATACGGGCACCGGCATCGGCCCCTTGCGCGCGACGGTCGCGGCGCTCACAGACAGGCCCGTGATCGCCGTGGCGACGCTCGGCTATTACGATCACGCCGGCGGGCTCCATCAATTCGACGAACGCGCCTTGCACCGCCTGGACGCGCATCGCCTGATCGAGCCCACGGCCCGCAAGACCGTCGCCGACAAATATGTCAGCGCGGCAATATTCCGCGCCCTTCCCTACGAGGGCTTCACGGTCGATGGCTATGGGGTGCCGCCCACCCCGATCACCCGGCTGCTCGAGGAGGGCGAGGTGATCGAGCTCGGCGACCGCCGCTTCCGCGTGCTTCATCTGCCGGGCATCACCGACGGCAGCATCGGTCTCTATGAAGAGGCGAGCGGGATTCTCTTCACCGGCGATACGATCGTGGACCAGGGGGGCATCGCCTATGACGGCGAGCCGCCGGATTACACCGACGATGCCGACAACGCCGCTTACCGCCGCTCGCTCGAGCGCGTTCGCTCGCTCGACGTCGCGACGGTCTATCCGGGCCACTTCACATCCTTCGGCGGCGAGCGGCTGGCGAAGATCATCGACGACTACCTCGCGGCGTGAAGCTCCTGGGGCGCTTTTCACAAAGCGCGAGGGGCTCGATTTTTCAGCCCCCACGCTCTAAAAGGGGCCATACGGTGCGCCGCGTTCCGCTTTTAAGAGGAAGCCGGGTTCCATGATCCCCCGCTACAGCCGTCCGGAAATGGTTCGGATCTGGGAGCCGGAGAACCGTTTCCGCATCTGGTACGAGATCGAGGCGCTCGCGCTCGAGGCGCAGGCCGAACTCGGGATCGCTCCCAAGCGCGCGGCCAAGGCGCTCAGGCGCGCCGGTCGGCAGGCGATGGCGCGCATCACCGACGCCAAGCGTATCGAAGCGATCGAGCAGGAAACGCGCCACGACGTCGTCGCCTTCCTCGCCAATCTCGTCAAGGCTGTCGGACCGGACGGCCGCTTCATCCATCAGGGCTTGACCTCATCGGACGTCCTGGATACCGGCCTCAGCCTCCAGCTCGTCCAGGCCGCCGATATCCTGCTCGCGGGCCAGGACCGGCTCATGGCGGCGCTCGAACGGCGCGCCTTCGAACACAAGACCACACCCTGCGTCGGGCGCAGCCACGGCATTCACGCCGAACCCATGACGCTTGGCCTCAAATTCGCGTCCTTTCATGCGGAATCGGCGCGCAACCGCGCGCGCCTCGAGGCGGCCCGCCGGGAGATCGGCACCTGCGCGATCTCAGGGCCCGTTGGCACCTTCTCCTCGGTCGATCCGCGTATCGAGGCCCGTGTCGCGGACGCCCTCGGCCTCGTCCCGGAGCCGATCTCCACGCAGGTCATCCCGCGCGACCGGCACGCGATGTTCTTCGCGACGCTGGCCGTGATCGCGAGCTCGCTGGAACGCTTGGCGGTCGAAATCCGCCATCTGCAACGCACCGAAGTGCGCGAAGCCGAGGAATATTTCGCCGCGGGACAAAAGGGCAGCTCGGCCATGCCCCACAAGCGCAACCCGGTCTTGAGCGAGAACGTGACGGGCCTTGCGCGACTCATCCGCTCGGCGGTGATCCCGGCACTCGAGAACGTCGCGCTCTGGCATGAGCGCGACATCTCCCACTCATCGGTCGAACGGGTGATCGCGCCCGACGCGACCATCGCGCTCGATTTCGCGCTCCACCGCATGGCGGGCATCGTGGAGAAGCTCGTGATCTATCCCGAGGCCATGCGGCGCAATCTCGATGCTCTCGGCGGATTGATCTATTCGCAAGCGGTGCTGCTCGCGCTCATCCAAACAGGCTTGTCACGGGAAGAGGCCTACAAGGTCGTGCAGCGCAACGCGATGAAGGTTTGGCGCGAAGGGGGCGCCTTCCGCGAACGTCTGGAGGCGGACCCGGCGGTTCACAAGGCATTGCCCTCCGACGAGCTCACCCAGCTGTTCGAGTCCACGCCCTATCTCAAGCATGTGGACACGATCTTCAAACGCGTCTTTGGGCGGACGCGGCGCATCCGCCCAAAGACGAAAAAAAAGAAATAAACCGACGGCGAGAGGACGCGGCTATTCGGAAGTCATCTGCTCCCTGGCGGTTTCGAGCAGACGCTCCATTTGCTTGCGCAGGCGATGCTCATCCATCTCGATCTTGCGGGCCGCGAAGTCGCCGAGGACTTTCTCGACCACGTCCGAATCACCCACCCGCTCGAAGTCGGATTTCACCACCTCCTTGGCGTAGGTCGCGGCCGCATCGGCCGCCAGACCGAAATGCTCGGCGACCCACAGCCCCAGGAGCTTGTTGCGCCGCACGGTCACCTTGAAACGAAATTCCTCGTCATGTTTGTACCTGGCTTCTTCCGCCTTCTTGCGGTCCTCGAACGTGGTCATAAACGAAGTTCTCCCCTAAACACGCGACACTAAATATACTCCACCATGGCATGTATTCTGCCAAAGCGAGCGTGAGCGGTCCATGCGGATGGTTGCGCCCCTTTTTCATTAAGAACGTCCCGTGAGGAATGCAACCTATATGTGCTCCCCGGCGAACCTTCGATGTGCACCCTGGTAATCCTTCGACGCCCCGAGCATGACTGGCCGCTCATCCTGGCGGCGAATCGCGACGAGATGGTCGACCGGACCTGGCAGGGCCCGGGGCGTCATTGGGCCGACCGGCCGGAGGTCGTCGCCGGCCTCGACAAGCAGGCGGGAGGGAGCTGGCTCGGGATCAATGATTTCGGGGTCGTGGCCGGCGTGCTCAACCGGCCGGGAAGCCTCGGCCCCGATCGGGACAAGCGCTCGCGCGGCGAGCTCGTGCTCGAAGCCCTCGATCATGCGGACGCCACCGAAGCGGCCCGCGAGCTCCGCGCGATCGACGGGCGGGCCTATCGGCCGTTCAATCTCGTGATCGCGGACAACCAGGACGCCTTCTGGCTCAAGTCCGATGGCTCGGGCAAAACGAGGCTCGAGCAGGTCCCGGCCGGCCTCTCCATGATAACGGCCCACGATCTGAATTCCCAGGCGTCGGCGCGCATCCGCGCCTATCTGCCGCGCTTTCGCGAGGCGCCGGCACCCGTTCCGGAAGAGGCCGCGTGGGACGCCTGGATCGAGTTGCTCAGCAACCCCGAAGCGCCCCTCGATTCGGGCCCTGAAGATGCCATGCGGATCGAAACGCCGGAGGGCTTCGGCACGGTGAACTCATCGCTCCTGGCCTTGCCCGCCTGGGGAACGCCCATCTGGCTTTTTGCCGATGGCCTTCCGGGGATCAGCCCCTTCGAGCGGGTCGAGCTGTAGGAGCGGCTTTTACGGGGTCCCGGAGGCCTCGTCGCAGACCACGGATGCTTTTCCTCTGCACGGCTTTCGGCTATGGTTGGAAGCTCTGCCGAGGGTGCCCCGAAGGGCGCTTCCCACGGTCTGATTTAGCCCCATTCGAGAGGCCGGAAATGGCGCGCCGCAAGCAAATCTATGAAGGGAAAGCCAAGGTTCTTTTTGAGGGGCCCGAGCCGGGCACGCTCGTCGCCCATTTCAAGGACGACGCCACCGCCTTCAACAACAAGAAGCGAGGGACGATCACGGGCAAGGGCGTGATCAACAACCGCATTTCGGAGCATCTGATGACGCGGCTCGGCGAGATCGGCGTGCCGACCCACTTCGTGCGGCGCCTCAACATGCGCGAGCAGCTGATCCGCAAGGTGGAGATCATCCCGGTCGAAGTCATCGTTCGAAACATTGCCGCGGGGTCGATTTGCAAACGGCTCGGGCTTCAGGAAGGCGAGCCGCTCCCGCGTTCCATCGTCGAATATTGCTACAAGAGCGACGAGCTCGACGATCCCTTGATCGCCGAAGAGCACATCACGGCTTTCGGTTGGGCGACGCCCCAGGAGATCGATGAAATTCTATCGTTGACGCTTCGGGTCAACGACTTCCTGTCCGGTCTTTTCTTCGGCATCGGCATCCGGCTCGTCGATTTCAAGCTCGAATTCGGGCGGCTCTGGGAAGACGAGGAAATGCGTATCGTGCTGGCCGACGAACTCAGTCCGGACAATTGTCGCCTTTGGGACATCAAGACGAACCGGAAGCTGGACAAGGACCGCTTCCGGCGCGACCTGGGCCAGGTCGAAGAGGCTTACCAGGAGGTCGCCCGCCGCCTCGGGATTCTTACCGAACCCAACCCGCGTCCAATCCACGGGATGGATGCGGCCGAGTGAAGGCGAAGGTGCACGTCACGCTGAAAGAGGGTGTGCTCGACCCTCAAGGGAAGGCCATCGCGAACGCGCTGCACGCGCTCGGCTTCGATGACGTCGGCGATGTCCGGCAGGGCAAATACATCGAGCTCGACATCGCCGAAGCGGACGCCGAAGAGGCGCGCGCCTCCGTCGATCGGATGTGTTCGAAGCTGCTCGCCAACACGGTGATCGAGAACTACCGCATTGATATTGAGTCGTAAGCGCCCGCAGCGGACGGGCGCGCCAATACCGAGCGTCACCGGTCACGATACGCCATGAAGGCCGCCGTCATCGTCTTTCCCGGCTCCAATTGCGATCGCGACATAAAGGTCGCGCTCAAGCAGAGCATGGGGCGTGCGCCCGATATGGTCTGGCACGGCGAGAGCGAGCTGCCCGAAGCCGATCTCATCGTCGTGCCGGGAGGCTTTTCCTACGGCGATTACCTGCGCTCGGGCGCCATGGCGGTGCACGCACCGGCGATGCGCGAGGTCATCCGGCGCGCCAGCGACGGCGCCTACGTGCTTGGCATCTGTAACGGCTTTCAGATCCTCACCGAGGCGGGGCTGCTTCCGGGCGTGCTCATGCGCAACACCGGTCTGAATTTCATCTGCCGCGACGTCTGGCTCAGGGTCGAAGCGGCCGACACGCCGTTCACGTCGGGTTACGAGCCGGCTCAGGTGATCCGTCTCCCGATCGCCCATCACGACGGCAGCTACCATGCGGACGAGGCCACTCTGAAAGCCATTCACGACAACGGGCGGGTCGCGTTCCGCTATTGCACGAAGGAGGGCGCGCTCGAAGAGGCCGCCAATCCAAACGGCTCACTCGACGCCATCGCGGGGCTGTTCAACGAGCGACGCAACGTGCTCGGCATGATGCCCCACCCCGAACGCCTCGCCGATCCGGCGCTTGGGGGAACCGACGGGAGAGCCATGTTCCAAGGCCTTATCGAAGCCTTCTCATGACCGGAAACGCCGAGAGGGAAGCCCCGATCACCCCGGACCTGATCGAAGGTCATGGGCTGACGCCCGAGGAGTACGCGCGGATTCGCGAGATTCTCGGGCGCGAGCCGAACCTCACCGAGCTCGGCATCTTCTCGGTCATGTGGAGCGAGCACTGCTCCTACAAATCCTCGAAGAAATGGCTGAAACGCCTGCCCAGCGAAGCCCCGTGGGTGATCCACGGGCCCGGCGAGAACGCCGGGGTCGTCGATATCGGCGACGGCCTGGCGGCGGTCTTCAAGATGGAGAGTCACAACCACCCCTCCTTCATCGAGCCCTACCAGGGGGCGGCCACCGGCGTCGGTGGGATCCTGCGCGACGTCTTCACCATGGGCGCGCGCCCGATCGCGAACCTGAACGTGCTGCGCTTCGGAAGCCCGGATCATCCGAAGACGGGCCATCTGGTGAGCGGCGTGGTCGCCGGCATCGGCGGCTACGGCAACTGCATCGGCATCCCGACGGTGGGCGGCGAGTGCGGCTTCGATGCCTCCTACGACGGGAACATCCTGGTGAACGCCATGACCGTCGGCCTCGTGGAGAAGGACAGGATTTTTCTCTCGACGGCCTCAGGCGTGGGCAATCCCGTCATCTATGTCGGCTCCAAGACCGGGCGCGACGGCATCCACGGCGCGACCATGGCCTCGACCGCGTTCGATGCCGATTCGGAGGCCAAGCGGCCGACGGTTCAGGTCGGCGATCCCTTTACCGAGAAGCTTCTGCTCGAGGCCTGCCTCGAACTCATGGCGACCGACTCGATCGTCTCGATCCAGGACATGGGCGCGGCGGGGCTCACCTCTTCCTCCTTCGAGATGGCCTCCAAGGGCGGCTTGGGCATCGAGATGGCGCTCGATCGCGTCCCGGTGCGCGAGAGCGGCATGATCCCCTACGAGATCATGCTCTCCGAAAGCCAGGAACGGATGCTCATGGTGATCCGGGCCGATCGTGAAGCCGAGGCGCGGGCGGTTTTCGCGAAATGGGAGCTCGACTTCGCGCTCATCGGGCGGCTCACGGATACCGGTCGCATGGCGCTCAGCGTCGCCGGCAAGACGGTCGCCGATCTGCCCATCGCGCCGCTCGCCCGCTCGGCGCCGGTATACGATCGGCCGCGCAGCCCGCTTCCCGTTCCCGAGCCGATCGATGCCGCCGAGGTGCCCTGCCCGACGACGCCCTCGAAGGCGCTGCTCAAGCTCATCGGGACGCCTGAGCTCTGCTCCCGGCGCTGGATTTGGGAGCAGTACGATCACATGGTCATGGCCGATACCGTGCAGCGTCCGGGCGGCGATGCGGCGGTGGTGCGCGTCCACGGCACCGACAAGGGGCTCGCTCTCACGACCGACTGCACGCCGCGCTACTGCGCCGCCGATCCGAAGACAGGCGGCGCCCAGGCCGTCGCCGAAGCGTGGCGCAATCTGACCGCCGTCGGAGCGACACCGCTTGCGCTTACCGACTGCCTCAATTTCGGAAACCCCGAGCGCCCCGAGGTCATGGCCCAGTTCGTGGGCTGCATCGAAGGCATGCGTGAGGCCTGCCTGGCCCTCGACTTCCCCGTCGTCTCGGGCAACGTCTCGTTTTACAACGAGACGGAGGGCTCGAGCATTCACCCCACCCCGGAGATCGGCGCCGTCGGGCTCATCCTGAAGCTCGAGCGCATGGCCACGCCCGCGCTCAAGGAAGCGGAAGATGTCGTCATCCTGATCGGCGAAAGCTGGGGCGCCTTCGGCGCCTCGCTCTATCTGCGCGAGATCGTCGGCGAAGAGAGGGGGGCGCCCCCGGCAATGGACCTCAAGGCCGAACGCGCCAACGGTGATTTCGTGCGCCGGCTGATCGAAACGGGCCGCGTTACGGCCTGCCACGACGTTTCCGACGGCGGGCTCGGCGTCGCGCTGGCGGAGATGATGCTCAGCGGCGAGCGCGAAGGGCGGCGGATAGGCCTGCGGATCGAGCCGCCCGAGAGCGCGCTTTCGCTGCACGCCTGGCTCTTCGGCGAAGATCAAGCGCGCTATGTCGTCACGGCCCGCGCGGGCGAGGCACCGGGCATCCGGGAGGCCGCCGCGAGCGTCGGCGTCCAGGTCCGCCCGATCGGAACCACCGGGGGGGACGCGTTGACACTCGGTCGCACCGATGCCATATCCCTAGACGAACTCAAGAAGGCCCATGAAGGCTGGTTTCCGGCCTATATGAGCGAGTCTTAGCCGCCACGGTCCTGCTCTTTTCCCACAGGAGGCGCCGCTGATGCCTATGGACGCGCAAGAGATCGAACGGCTGATCCGGGAATCGATTCCCGAGGCCGACGTCACCATCGAAGACCTTCGCGGTGACGGCGATCACTACGCGGCGCGCGTGGTTTCACCCGCCTTCAAGGGAAAGACGCGAATTCAACAGCATCAGATGGTTTACCAGGCCCTGCGCGGCAACATGGGCAACGTGCTTCATGCGCTCGCCTTGCAGACGAGCGTGCCCGAGGACACGGCCTAGGAACTGGAAAGAGGTTAAAAGTGACGACGACAATGGGAAATCCGGTCTTCGACCGCATCCGCCAGGAAATCACGGACAACGAGGTCGTGCTCTTCATGAAAGGCACCCCCGTCTTCCCTCAATGCGGGTTCTCTGCGACGATCGTACAGGTATTGAGCCACTTGGGCGTCAAGTTCAAGGGGATTGACGTGTTGAACGAGCCGGGCCTGCGCGAAGGCGTCAAAGGGTTCAGCAATTGGCCGACGGTCCCGCAGCTCTACGTCAAGGGCGAGTTCGTGGGCGGTTGCGACATCGTGCGCGAGATGTTCGAGACCGGCGAGCTCAAGGAACTGTTCGACTCCCAAGGTGTCGCCGTCGCCGAATGATTGCGTCGGAGAAAGACCCGGCCTCGATCACCGGCTATCACGCCCATATCTACTATGACGACGCGACGAAGCCCTTCGCGGCGGCCCTTCGCGAGCTTCTCACCCGAAATTTCGACCTGCGGATGGGGCGTTGGCGTGACGAGCCCGTGGGGCCTCACACCAAGGCCATGTATCAGGCGGCCTTCGCGCCGGAACTCTTCAGCACACTCGTGCCTTGGCTCGCGCTCAACCACGGGGATTTGAGCGTCTTCATTCATCCCGAGACCGGCCGTGAACGGGCCGATCATCTCGAACACGCTCTCTGGCTCGGCGAGAAGCTCCCCTTAAAGCCTGAAGCCCTCGACTGAGCCACGGCCCGAGCCGTTCCCGACCCTTGGGCCCGACCCTTGGGCCCGGCCCTTGGACCCGACCCTTGGGCAGCGACGAGTCCCGACCTGTCCCAACGCCCCTTTAGGGGACGCGCGCGACCCGCTCGGCGCGGCGCACGAACGCGCCGGCTTCATGACCCAGCACGCGAATTCGGAAGGTGAGCGATATCGCAACCGCCAGGATCGCCGAATTCAGAAGGTAGAGCATCACATGCATCGCATCGGCGATGAGCGCCCAGGGCCAGTTATCGAGACTCGAGATGATGACCTTCCGCAAGATCACCTCGGACAGGATGAACGGCATGT
>JAPUJA010000088.1 GCA_027296525.1 Pseudomonadota bacterium
TCGGCCCCTCCGTCGTGGCGCGGCCCGCTTTCGAGAATGCGCTTGCGCGTGCGGCGCGCGCCTTCCCCGTGATTGGGGCGGGGCTCGGGGCGGCGGCGGGTCTCGTCTACGTCATCGCCTACGGCGTCGGGCTGCCGCCGCTGGTCGGCGCGCTGGCGGCGGTGGCGTTCCTTGTGCTGGCCACCGCCGCACGGCACGAGGCCGCCCTGGCGCGTCTTGCCGATGGCTTGGGGGCCGCGCGCGAACCCAAGGCCGAAGACGCTGTTCCGCCGCGCCTGGGCGCGGCCGGGGTGATCGTGCTGATGCTGGCGCTTGGCGCGCGCATCGCCACGATCGCCGATCTGGAGAGCGGGGGCCTCGTCTTTGCGGCGCTGCTGGCCGCCGGCGCCAGCTCGCGCGCGGCGCTCGCTCCCTTGGCACGCTACGGCTGGGGGGTGGGGGAGGAGACGCCTGCGGAGGGCGAGGCCCGCTCAGGCCTGGGCGATCTTCTGATTGGTGTTGGCATCGCGCTCGTGCTGTGCCTCGTCTTTGTGGGTTGGAGCGGGCTTGTCGCGCTGATCCTGGCGGCGGCGGCGGTTGCCGCTTATGGCTGGTTCGGGGCCGAACGCGCCGCTCGCGAGGACACGGTGCTGGGCGCGCAACAGGTCTATGAAATCGTTTTTTTGATCGCGCTGTCGGCGCTGAGGTGATGGTGTTCGGGGCGGTTTCGATGGATCATAGGCGGGGCCGGGCGGCGCCCGGCCGCTGAAGGAGGCGGCTCATGAAAGCCTCGCCGATTCGCGTCGTCAGCCTGATACCGAGCGCCACCGAGATCGTCGCGTCCCTCGGGCTGGCGGAGCGCCTCGTCGGACGCTCCCATGAGTGCGACTGGCCGGCGGAGGTCAGCCACCTTCCGGCGCTCACCCAACCACGCTTCGCGACAGATCGCTCGAACGCGGAGATCCACCGCTCGGTGACGGCGCTCCTCAAGGCGGCGCTCGGGGTCTACGATCTCGACGTCGCCGAACTCGAGCGTCTCAAACCCACCCACATCGTGACCCAGACTCAATGCGACGTGTGCAGCGTGCGCCTGGAGGAGGTCGAGGACGCGGTCGCCAGCTTGTCGGGCCGGCGCGCCGAAATCGTCGCCCTTGCGCCCATGCGCCTGGCCGACCTGTTCGATGACATCCGCCGGGTGGCCCGCGCCTTGGGGGCTGAGGCCGAGCCCGTGGTGAGCGCGCTCGAGGCGCGCCTTGCGCGCTTGAGCGCCATGACCGCAGCCGGGCCCAAGCCCCGGGTCGCCTGCATCGAATGGCTCGAGCCCCTCATGGCGGCCGGCACCTGGGTGCCCGAGCTCGTGGAGATCGCCGGCGGCCGGTGTCTCTTCGCCGAGGCGGGCGAGCGTGCGCCGTGGCTTGAATGGGACACACTTCGAAACGCCGATCCGGACGTGATCGTGTTCATGCCCTGCGGCTTCGATAGCGCGCGCACGGAGGCCGAGCTCTTGAACGCCGGCGCCCGGTGGCGCGGGCTGCGTGCGGGGCAAGAGGGCGAGGTCTATGCGGTGGATGCCAACCGTTACTTCAGCCGGCCCGGCCCCCGGCTCATCGAGTCGGCCGAGGTGCTGGCCGAGATTCTTCGTCCCGATCTTTCGGGCTTTGGCCATGAGGGCGACGGCTGGCGGCGGATACCACTATAGCTGGTAGGTTTTGCGCGGCTGCAATGGTATATTTAGTGGGTATGCGATTCTTATCCAACGGCTGTCCTCGGGCTGCCCGGGGGCCCGCATCGCGTGTTTTGACGAAAAGGAAAGGAAGTCAGACATGATAGGCTTTCGCTTCGCCGTGGTCGCGATCCTTCTGGCGCTCGCTTTGGGCTTCGCCCGGCCGAGCGCGGCCGAGCCGCTCGAACAGCAGATCCTGATCGATAAGGCGCAGCTCAGCATCGAGGCGATGATGGAGGATCAAACCCTCGAGGCGATGCGCACCCTGATTAAGAACGCGAAGGGCATCGTCATCGTGCCCAATCTCGTCAAGGCGGGATTCATTCTGGGTGCCGCCGGCGGCTCGGGGGTGCTGATGACCCGAAACGTCGCGAAGAACGACTGGTCGAACCCGGCCTTCGTCGACTTCGGGGCGGCGAGCATCGGCATCCAGGCGGGCGTGCAGGTCTCCGACCTCGTGCTTCTCGTGATGACGGACAATGGGCTCGAGGCGCTCTTATCCAACAAGGTGACGCTGGGCGCGGAGGCGGGACTCGTCGTCGGCACGATCGGCGGCGAACGCGAGGCGGCGACGACGACCAACCTGGACGCCGACATCTTCGCCTTCTCGCGCAGCGTCGGATTGTTCGGCGGGCTTTCGCTCGAAGGCGGCATGCTCGTCGCCGACGAGGAGTGGAACGCGGCCTATTACGGCCGGCCGGTGACGACCCGCGAGATCGTCCTCGAGCAGGCCGTGAGCAACCCCGAGGCGGGCGGGCTCAGGCTCGCGCTTTTCAAGCTTTCGTCTTAGAGCCGTTTGCGATCACGTCGTAACGGCTCCAGGTCGCGACCGCGGCGCGGTCAAAATTTTCGCGCGCCGATCCGCTCTTCGCTCATATGGGCGAGGCGCAGATACTGCGCGAAGATGTGCATGATCGACTGGTGGGTGTCTTCGACCACGCCGTAATTGTCCCCTTCCACATGCAGGCCGATCGTGGCCAGCCGGCTTGCGCGCCCGCCGTCGAAGCCGGTGAGCGCGATGCTCTTAACGTCGTTCGCGCGCGCCCATTCGAGCGCCCTGACGACGTTCTCCGAATCGCCCGATGAGCTGATGGTGAGCAGCATGTCGCCCGCGCGCGCCGCCGTGCGCAGCTGGTAGGCGAAGACGTCGGCGTAATCGATGTCGTTCGCGATTGCCGTGATGATCTCGAGATTGGCGCTCAGGCTGACGACCCGGGGAAGGATATCCGTGTCGGTCTGAATGCCTTTCGCGAAATCGCAGAGAAGATGATTGGCGATCGCGGCGGAACCGCCGTTTCCGCAAGCGAAGAGCCACGCCCCCCGCTTGAACGCGCTCTTCAGAAGATCGCCCGCCTGGGCGAGCCGGGCGCGGTCGAGCGAGGCGCCGGCGCGGGCGATCTTCTCCATATAGGCGTCGCAATAGGGTCCGATCGACTCATAGGCCTTGTCCGGAAAGGTCAAGTCTCGCTCCCCGAAATGCTCGTGATTCGCTCCTCTTCCATGATGGACGCGCAGGCCCGCCC
>JAPUJA010000089.1 GCA_027296525.1 Pseudomonadota bacterium
ATGCCGGCGGTGTACATCTTCATGTAGGTGTCCTTCCCCGTCTCTTGGTCGTGCACGATGCCCCAGCCGCTGCCGGTCGAAAGCAAAAACAGATAGGTGCCAATGTTGCTGAAGATGCCGTAGCCCACGGACGAGGCGATCTCGTTGCGCGCCTCGGGGTGTATCTCATAGAGTTTCGCAAGCGTGTCCGCGCGCATCTGCTGGGCGGTTTGCCGCTTCTCCTCGACCGTGTCGCCACTCGGCGACATGCACCCAGTCATGAGGCCAATCAAAAGGAGACCAGCGAACGCGGCTCCTGCTGTGCGAATCATGATTTGCATTCCATATCCTGCGAGTAGGTCATCCCAAACTTGATGGTCGTCACGCCGTGGCTTCTAAAAATCCCGTCCCTCGCAGATCACCTCGTGTTTCCAGGATAAAGTCATTGGGGCTGTGAAGTCATAATGGCGTCCTGAGCGGTACAGGCGCTTGCCGTGCGAGACGGTTCCTAGAATTCCACTAGTTCAGAGCGCCGTCGCTCGTCTCGGCTAGTGGCTTACGCATCGTGGCCTGCTCTTGGATGTGAAGCGCGAGTTCCGGCGTGGCCTGACCATCGCTCAGCAGGTCATGATCGTCCTGATATTGACGGATTGCCGCAGCGGTCCGTGGCCCCATTGTGCTGTCTACTGGCCCTGGGTCGTAGCCCATGTCCGCTAAACCCGACTGAATGCTTTTCACCAGTTGGGCGTCTGTTCCCCCAGCATACGGCGCTTGATCTGTGGGGGTCTGGGAATCCTTTTTCCAAACGGGGTCCCCGAGGTCGATCGTCTCCTCATCGGTCAGCACCCCGGTGAGCCCACCCGCAGCCGCGCCGATGACGGCGCCTTCGACAACGCCGAGACCGGTAACCGCGCCTAAGGCTGCTCCGCCAGCTGCACCAATACCCGCGCCGCTTATGCCGCGCTCCTCTGGCGTGCTGCCACAGGCGGCGAGCGCCAGCGCCCCGGCTAAGAGTGCGTATCTTAAGCGGAACATCTAAACCTCCTCGTCCGTACCGAGTGGATGCGGTGCCCGCTACTCACAACGACTCACTGCTTCTTTGAGTGGTTTTTGGCGAGATTCTGGTTGCTCCGGGCCCAAGCGGATAACACGGAATGGGTAAACGACTACTTAATCACGAGCCCCCGCCTCGCGCACGGCTTTTTTCTTTCCGCGACCGGGCGTAGGCTTTTTGTGTGAACCGCCTGATCGCTACCGTTTTCGTTTTCAGTCTGCGGCCGACCGCTGCTCTCAGCGACGTTGCCGGAACCGCGCCCGTGATCGACGGCGGCACCCATGGAGCTCATTTCGGATGACCCCTCCTGGAAGAGAAGCCGACTCCGGATTATCTGCCGGATTATCTGCCGGATTATCCGATTGTCCCTGCCGCGATTGTTATTTGGTTGCTCGTATATGAGCCCACGCGCTCGGCGGCGCCAGACGCGCCAACATCCCGTTGCATCCTGCCTTAGGGGAGCGTGGCTCGTGTGCCGTCAGCGGAGCTCGGCGATCTTCGCCTTGACGTCTTCGGGGTCGAGGATCGTCTTTTCGGCGAAGAGCTTGAGCGCCGCCGCCTGAAAGCTCTCATAGTAGGGTGGCGGCTTGGCGCCCGCTTCTCGTGCACCGGCCTCATCCTCGGCGATCTGCACGATCAAATGCTTCTGGAAATCCTTCCAGCGGTAATGGCCCTGCTCGCAGAGCGAGCGCACAAGCGCGAAGGTGCGCGCCTCCCAGGGCGCGGCGAAGACCGGCCCCTCCTCATCCCGTGGGATGGCCGCGACGCCCTCGAGCTCGGGCACGGATTCTTTCAGGGACGCCATCATCCTCACGCGGGCTCGAGATAAGGCTCGAACAGGTCGAGATAGACGCCGTCAGCCTTGGACGCGTCAGGCCCCCAGAGCTCAACCGCGCTGAAGCGCACGCCGTAGAGCCGCTGCGGGTTCTCGCCCTGGAGCATCGCGTTGCTGTCCGGAAAGACATAAGGGCCGTGATCGCTCTCAATCACGCCTCGCTTGCCCCGGGCATAGCGCGGCAGGCGGGTGTGGGTCTCGGGGTTGTCGTTCCGGGTGAGCACTTCCTGCCCCACCTTGAAGCGCGGGGCGACATCGGCCTCGGGCCGATGCTTGGTGCCGCCTTCGCGCATCATGGGCTCGATTTCCTCAGGTCCGATGACGCGCCGGCCCGCCTTCGGCCCGCCGCCCGGCGCGCCCTTCCCGCCCCGTTGCACGGCCAAGAGCTCGTCTTCGGTGAACACGCCTTTCTCGACGCCGAGCCTCTCGAGACCGCTCAACACATGCTCGTAATAGCTCGTCCAGAGATATTCCGCGGGTGGCGTATGCTCGATCGCGTTGCGGCTCTCATCCTCGGAGAAACCCATAGCCCCGTAGCAGAGGATCCACAGTCCGAAGGTTTGCCTCTCCCAATCCTCGTGGAAGACCGGTCCATTCTCTTCGGGTTCCACGGGGCCGAAATTATGCATGCCCCCCATGTCGTGAATGCCGTTCATGTCGTCACCAATCCCCGGCGGCTTCGTTACACCGCGACCACGCCGATCATGCCGTCGCGGGTCACGAGCTCGGCGAGCTCTTCCTCACTCATCCCTCCGGTGCCCTCGGGTCGCCGGGGCAGCACCAGATAGCGGACCTCGGCGCTGCTGTCCCAGACCCTGACCTCGACATCGTCGTCGAGCTCGAGCCCGAAATCCTTGAGCACACCACGCGGGTCGATGACCGCGCGCGAGCGATAGGGCGCATCCTTGTACCAGACCGGGGGAAGCCCGAGGACCGGCCAGGGATAACAGGAGCAGAGGGTGCATACGACCATGTTATGCACCTTCTCCGTGTTCTCCAGGACGATCATGTTCTCGCCTTCGGCGCCACCGAAGCCGAACTCGGCGATCGCCGCCGAGCCGTCCTTGAGCAACCACGCCTTGTAGTCGGGATCGCTCCAGGCGCGCGCGACCACCTTGGCGCCGTTGCGTGGCCCGACCTTGTTTTCATAGAGGTCAATCATGGCGTCGACCGCCTTGGAATCGATGAGGCCCTTTCCGACCAGAAGCTCCTCGAGCGCCTTGATCCTTATCTCGGGCTCCGTCAACTGCCTGGGCGAGCGATGCGTCGCCATCGAGAACCTCCCCTGTCTATCGTTTCGAGAGTGCGCGTTCCGCCGACCTTACAACGCACGAAGCGGAATTGACCATAAAATATTTGATTCACTCCCCCAAGGCATCACGACAAGCGGCCCGCGGTTGGTTGTGAGCCTCCGGCGATCGCGCTAACGTGCCGGGAATTCCGGCTTCGGCGAAGAAGCGATGGCCAATCCCTAGATGCGAACGATTCAAAAACAAACGCCCGGTGCGCCCCGCTTCGCCGGAACTCTTGCCGAGGACGCGCGATGATCCGCCGCATCCTCATCACGGCCCTCCTGACCGGCGCGATCGCCGGGCTGTTCCTGAGCGCCATCCAGCTGGCCTGGGTGAACCCTCTCATTCTCGAGGCGGAAACCTACGAGCAGGCGACATCGCACGATCCGGCCGATGATCACGGCGTCCTCGCCGAGAGCGATCACGAGGCGGGTTGGACGCCCGGGGACAGCATCGAGCGCCTCGCCTACACTCTTCTCTCGAACCTGCTCGCCGCCTTCGCCTTCGCGCTCCTGCTCGCGGCCGCTTTTGCTTTGCGTGGCTCGATCGATTGGCGCAAAGGGCTCCTCTGGGGCATCGCCGGTTTCGCGGCGGTGCATCTCGCGCCCGCGCTCGGCCTGCCGCCGGAGCTGCCCGGCGCGGCCTCCGGCGATCTGTCGGGGCGCCAGATCTGGTGGTTCGCCGCCGCCGCGGGTGCCGCGAGCGGCCTGGCGCTGGTCGTGTTTCAGTCGAGAGCGTGGTGGAAGCTCCTCGGTGTCGCGCTCATCGCGGCCCCTCACCTCGTCGGCGCGCCGGGCGGCGGCGGGCATCCAAGCACCGTCCCGGCCGAGCTGACGAGCCAATTCGTGGCCGCGAGCCTCGTCAGCAACTTCCTGTTCTGGATCGTGATCGGCGCGAGCGCCGGTTATTTCTACCGCCGCCTCGCCGACTGAGGGTCAGTCACGCCCTTGGCCCGGGCCATCCGCCCGCCGCCGACCTCTGCCCGCGACTGACGAGGAAGACCCCGGCCATCATGAGGACGAGCGCCGCCCAGATCCACGGGCTGTGCCGTTCGCCGAAGAAGAGCATGCCCCAGCCGACGCCCGCCAGCACGGCGATGTAGTTGAAGGTCGAGAAGAAGACCGGCCCGCTCACGCGAATGATCTCGTAGAAGGCGAAGCGGAAACAGGCCATCACGAGCGTGACGCCGATGAGAGCACCGGCCGCCGCATCCAAGCCGTGATCGAAGAACCACCA
Source organism: Pseudomonadota bacterium (assembly GCA_027296525.1). Taxonomy (GTDB): domain Bacteria; phylum Pseudomonadota; class Alphaproteobacteria; order UBA828; family JAPUJA01; genus JAPUJA01. The sequence continues at coordinate 4,397 of JAPUJA010000089.1, forward strand.
TTGGCCGCCCGCCAACATCACGGGCAACAGCATCACGGTGACCGCGAAGAAGAAACCCGCGGCGAGAGCAACGGCGTCACTGTCCTTCGGCCAGAGACGCGCGCCCGTGATGTTCGAAGCGGCGAAGAAAATCGCCGTGCTGTAGCCCAGGAGAATCCATCCCGCCATCGCTCGATCCGGCAGGCTCGCCTCGGGCAAGAGCACGAGCAGGACACCGATCAGGCCGAGCAGGATGCCGGCGATGCGCCGCCAGTCGAAGCGCTCGAGCGCCATGACGATCGCGAACAGATAGGTGAGGATGGGGATGAGCGTCAGCGACAGGCCGAGCGCGCCCGACGGCACTTTGGGCGCGACATAGGCGAAGATCGAAACCGGAATCGCCATCGCCATCAGCCCGGTAACCGCATAGGCCTTGAGATGCGGCCAGGTCATGCGGGGCGGCCGGCCGCGAAAGAAGGCGACGATCAGAAGAATGAGCCCGGCGCCGAGACTCTGCCAGAAGACGAAGGCGAGGAACGGGATCCCTCCCACCGTCGCCACCTTGTTGAGCGCGAAGATGAGCCCGTAGCCGAGCCCCGCGCCCAGCAACAAGAGAACGGGAAGCGCGAGCGGAGCGCGCCTCGGGGTCGAGCCTCTTGCGGATGTGCCCATGACGGATTTAGCCCGGCGGCCCCGAAGGGGTCTGTTCAGCCGAACGTCCCTAAACCCGAACGTCGTCGGACTGGGCCACCTGCCTCACCCGGTCTCGAACCGTCTCCGAATAGCACCGAAGCAGCTGATTGGCGCGCACGAAATGGTCCGCGCGGCCCGAGCGCGCGGCGGTGCGCGCGGCCTGGTAGGCCGGATTGTCGACGCCGATCACCTGGGCGATCCCTTCGGCGAGGCGCGCCCAATGGACGGAAACAATGCCGTCGCACGCCATGACGTCTGCCCTCAACTCCTGTCCGCCGCGAACCTCGCCCGAGGCCGGAAAGATAAGCCCAATCTTCATCCCCCGCCAGCGTCATCCATGGCGCCGGTAGCCCCCATAGGCCTGCCGCAACTCGCGGGTGAAGGGATGGCTGAGCGCGCCCCGTCGGAGATTTCCAACCTCCGTCTCCTCGACGATGCGCCCCTCCTGCATCACGGCGAAGCGCTCGCACATATGGGCGACGACCCCCAGGTCGTGGCTCACGAAGAGATAGGTCAGGCGGAACTCCTCCTTCAAGCGCACCAGGAGATTGAGCACCTCGGCCTGCACGGAGACGTCGAGCGCGGAAGTGGGCTCGTCCAAGAGCAGTATCTTGGGCTTCAGGATCAGGGCGCGCGCGATCGCCACGCGCTGGCGCTGGCCACCCGAGAGCTGGTGCGGATAACGGTAGCGGAACGCCCCCGAGAGGCCGACCGCATCGAGCGCCGCGCCCACCCGCTCCGTGACGCCGCCGAGCCGTTGGATATGCAAGGGTTCGGCGAGCGTCGTCTCGACCGTGTGGCGCGGGTGAAGCGAGCCGTACGGGTCCTGAAACACCATCTGCAGCTGCCGGGCGAAGACGCTTTTCCGCCCCCTTCCCCGAGCACGCCCGCCGACACGAATTTCGCCGCGCCAATCGCGCGCGAGGCCCGCGACCGCACACAGGATGGTCGATTTGCCCGAGCCCGACTCGCCGACCAGGCCGTAAGACTCGCCGGCTTCGAGGCGAAGCGTCACGCCCTGAACCGCGGCGCGGCGATCGGCGCCCCGCCCGTACCAGACCTCGAGGTCCTTGAGCTCGATCACGGCGCGTCCTCGAGCCAGGCGGGATCGCGTTCGAGCGCGGGCAGCAGCCTGCGCGGTTCTTCGAGGCGCGGCCGCGCCGCCAACAGGCCCCTCGTGTAGGGATGGGTGGCGCGGTCGAGCTCCCCCGCCGCGCAGGTTTCGAGAATGCGCCCGCCATACATGACGATGATCCGATCGCAGAAGGACGCAATCAGATCCAGATCATGGCTGATGAAGATGAGCCCCATGCCCCGCTCGGTGACGAGCTCGTCGAGCATCGTCAGGACCCGATGGCGCACGCTCAAATCGAGCGCCGAGGTGGGCTCGTCGGCGATCAGCAGGTCCGGCCCGGCGATCACCATCATGGCGATCATCGCGCGCTGCGCCATGCCGCCCGAAAGCTCATGGGGATAGGCGCGAAAGATACGCTCCGGGTCACGGATCCCGACACGTTCGAGGAGGGCCTCGGCCTTTTCCTTCGCCCCGCGCCAAGCCACGCGCTCCGACGCGCGGCAGGCCTCGACGATCTGCCGGCCGACGGTCATCACCGGGTTGAGCGCGATCGCCGGGTCCTGCGGGATCATGGCGATCCGCCGACCGCGCAAAGCCCGCATGGCGGAGGCGGAGAGATCCAGCAGATCGATGCCGTCGAACGTCATCGCGCGGCAATCGACCCGTCCCGGCCCGAGCCGAAGCAGCGCGCGGGCGAGCGTCGACTTGCCGGAGCCCGACTCACCGACAATCCCGAGCCGCTCGCGATTCATCGCGAAGCTCACGCCCCGCACCGCTCGCGTCGCCCCGAGGGGGCCCTCGAAGCTGACGTTCATATCCTCGACCCGGAGCGGCGCGCTCATCTCTGCCTCGGGTCGAGCGCGTCCCTCAGGCCGTCGCCCAGCAGGTTGAAGCCGAGGCTTACGATGAGAATCGCGATCCCCGGCATGGTCGCCACCCACCATTGATCGATAATGAAGCGCCGGCCCTCGGCGATCATCGCGCCCCATTCGGGCTCGGGCGGCTGCGCGCCCAGGCCCAGAAACCCGAGACCCGCCGCGATCAGAATGACGCCTGCCATGTCGAGCGTGACCCGGACGATGAGCGACGAGGTGCAAAGCGGCATCACCTGCTTCCAGATGATGCGCGCGCCCGAGGCGCCTTGCAGGCGCGCGGCGTCGATGTAGCCGCTCTCGCGAATGACCAGAGTCTCGGCGCGCGCGATCCGCGCATAGGGCGGCCAGGCCGTGAGCGCGATCGCCGCGACGGCGTTCTCAACCCCGGGACCGAGCGCCGCGACCAGAGCGAGCGCGAGGATGAGCTTCGGAAAGGCCAGGAAAACATCGGTCAAACGCATGAGCGCGCGGTCGACCCAGCCGCCAAAATAGCCCGCGACGCAACCGACGACGAGCCCGAAGGGCGCCGACAGAAGCGTGACGAGAAGAACGATATAGAGCGTGATCCGCGCCCCATGCAAAATGCGGCTCAGGATGTCGCGGCCGAAGGGATCGGTCCCCAGCCAGTGAGCGGCGCTCGGCGGTTCGAGCCGCCTTTCGAGCGCCTGTTCCAAGGGCGAGGCCTCGCTCAACCAGGGCGCGAAGATCGCGGCGATCACGAGAGCGAGCACGATCGCGAGTCCCGTCATCGCGAGAGGATTGCGCGCAAAGGCCCGCCAGCCGAGATAGAACCGGCCGAGGCGCGCCTGCAACGCCGAACCGGGCGAATCGTCGAGGAGCCACGCCTTGAGACGGAAATCCTGCGATTTGATTGCGACCTCGGCCATCAGCGCACGCGCGGATCGAACAGCCGGTAAAGCAGATCGGAGAAAAGATTGATGCCGATGAAGAGCGCTCCCACGACGATCGTTCCACCGAGCACGGCGTTCATGTCGGCGGCGAACAGCGAGTTGGTGATGTAAAGACCAAGCCCGGGCCAGGCGAACACTGTCTCGGTCAGCACGGAGCCTTCGAGCAGGCTCGCGTAAGAAAGCGCGATCACGGTGATCAGCGGCACCCGAACATTGCCGAGCGCGTGAACCCAAATCACCCGTCTCTCGGACAAGCCCTTGATCCGCGCCGTCGTTATATACTCTTGGGTCAGCTGATCGAGCATGAGGCTTCGGGTCATCCGGCTGATGTAGGCGAGCGAGAAGTAGCCGAGCACGGCCGCCGGCAAGACGATGTGCCGGAGCGCGTTGGAAAAGATCTCGAGATCGCCGGCGATCAGACTGTCCACGAGGATCAAGCCGGTGCGGCTCTCGATCACGCCCTCATAGAAGACGTCGAGCCGGCCCGGCCCTCCGACCCATCCGAGCTCGGCATAGAAGACGAGCAGCCCGACGAGGCCGAGCCAGAAGACGGGCACGGAATAGCCCATGAGGCCGAAGACGCGGATCACATGATCGGCCCAGCGGTCCCGATTGACCGCGGCGATCACGCCGAGCGGAATGCCGAGCCCGACGCCGAGGAGAGTGGCCGTCGTCGCGAGCTCGAGCGTCGCCGGAAAGACCCGCGCAATATCGGCGAGCACCGGCTTGGCGGTGAGCACCGATTGGCCGAGGTCGCCTTGGAAAACATTGGCGAGATAGCGTGCGAACTGCTCGTAGAGGGGGAGATCGAGGCCGAGCTCGGCGCGAACCGCGGCGTAGACATCCGCCGAAGCGCGCTCGCCGACCGCCGCCAGCACGGGATCGACCGGGATGACCCGTGCGATGATGAAGGTGACGAAGAGCAGGCCAAGAAAGGTGAGCGCGACGGAAATCACGAACCCCGCCACGCCTTCGAACCGTGCGAACGCTCTCGATTCGCGGAGGCCGCTCCACCCGGCCCTGTCCGGCGACCGAGGCCCGCGGGACATACCTACTTGACCACGTTCCGGTAGAAGACGGTGTCGAAGGTGGGGCCGGAGACGAAGCCCCGAACATTTTGCCGTTCGGCGATGATCTCGACACTCTGGAACATGATCACGAAGGGAGAATCTGCCTGCACGGCGCGCTGCAACTCGCCATAAAGCGCGGCGCGCTTCGCCGCATCGCGCTCGAGCACGGCGGCCTCGGTCACCCTGTTGAGCTCGGGTATCTCCCAGCCGTTCCGCCAAGCCAGGTTCTTATCCGCCGAGTCATCCGAATTGTCGGGGTTGTGCGCGAAGCTGTCGGCGTTGGTGTGGGGATCCTGATAGTCGGGGCCCCAAAGCCCGATATAGATGTCGTGATTGCGCGCGCGGTATTTCGTGAGCGTCTGCTTGCCGTCACCTGGAATGATCTCGAGCCTTATCCCCGCCTCGGCGAAGCTCGCCTGCAAAACCTGCGCCAGATCGATGGTCGGCGCCGTATTGCGCACATCCATCGTCACGGAGAATCCCTCCGCCAGCCCCGCTTCCGCGAGCAGGCGCCGGGCCTCGGCGGGATCGAAGCTGAAGGGGCGTTCCTCAAGGGCGCTGAAGAACCCGCGCGGCACGAAGGCCTGATGCACGACGCCCCGCCCCGCGAGGATCGTGCCGGCGATGCCATCGTAGTCGACGAGATAGCGGAGCGCCCGGCGCACCTGCGGCTTGGCGAGAATCGGATTCTTCTGATTGAGGCCGAGATAGTAGAGCGCCCCCTTGGGCGCCTCGCGAATGCGGATGGCCGGGTTGTCCCTCAAGCCTTCGACCTGCTCCGGGCCCAGATTGCGCGCGATATCGATGTCGCCCTTTTCCAGCAGGAGCCGCTGGGTCGCGGGCTCGGCGATATGGCGGATGATGACGCGCGCCATCGCCGGCGCGCCGCGCCAGTAGGAATCGTGCCGCAGCAAGATGAGGAGCTCGTTGGGCCGCCAGGTGCCGAGCGTGAAAGGACCGGAGCCGGCCGAATGGGTGCGAAGCCAGCCATGCCCCATGTCGCCGTCCGTCTCATGCTCCTCCAAGAGCGTGCGATCGACGACCGAGCCCACCGTCGCGGTCAAGCAGTTGAGCACGAAGGACGGCGCGTAAGCCCGGTCCGTTTCGATCTCAAGCGTCCCCTCATCGAGAACCCTGATCCTCTCGATGACGTTTTCAGGCGTGAAACCGAACTGGGTGAGGATGAAAGCGGGCGACTTGTTGAGTCGGACCACGCGCCGGAGCGAGTAGGCCGCATCCTCCGCGGTCACGGGATTGCCAGAGTGAAAGCGCATCCCCTCCCGGATCTTGAACCGGTAGCTGCGCCCATCCTCCGAAAGGCTCCAGCTCTCGGCGACGCCGCCCACCAGCGTCGTCATGTCTTCCGTATCGAAGGTGATCAGACGGTCATAGACGTTGGCCGCGTATTCGGCGCCCGAGAACTCGAAGACCTCCGCCGGGTCGAGCGTGATGATGTCGTCGAACTGAAGCGCCATCACGAACACGTCGTCCGGGGTCTCCGCCCATGACGTCGGGAGGCCGGCCAACAGCACCGCGGCCACAAGGAGGGGCTGGAGAAACCGTCTCATGACGCTCCGATCCGGGGGGCGGGGAAAGCGCTCAGGCCCGGTTTATCACATGCGCGGCCGCTTGCTCTTGGGATCATAGGGCGCGCCCCAGTGAGGCGTCGCCGCGGCGCGCTTGCCCGCGATATCGACCTCGTAATTTCCCGAAAGAATATAATCGTCGTCGATGCCCGCCGCGTTCTCGACATAACCCAGACCGACCGACGAACCCAGCGTGTGGCCGTAGGCGCCCGAGGTGATCTGACCTTTCAGTTCCCCGTCGCGATAGATCGGCTCGTCATGCAACAGGATGGGCTCGGGATCGTCCAGGGTGAAGGCGACGAGACGGCGCGTGAGCCCACGCTGCTTCTGCGCCAGGAGCGCATCGCGGCCGATGAAGTCCGTGTTCTTCTTGAGCTTGACGGCGAATCCGAGCCCGCCTTCGAGCGGCGTATCTTCGGACGTGATGTCGTGACCCCAATGGCGGTAGGCCTTCTCGCAGCGAAGCGAGTCGAGCGCGTGATAACCCGCATGGCGGAGATCGAAGCGCTCGCCGACGGCAACGACCGCATCGTAGACGTTGGCGGCGAACTCGACCGGAATATAAAGCTCCCAGCCGAGCTCGCCGACGAAGGTGATGCGCAGCGCCCACACCCTCCCATAGGCCAGGTCGATCTCCTGAGCCGTGCCGAAGGGGAAGGCCGCGTTCGACAGATCGGCATCGGTCAATTCCGAGAGCAGCGCGCGGGAATTCGGGCCCATGACGCCCAAGACCGCGGCGCCCGCCCCAAGGTCGGTCAGCACCGCATGGGCGTCATCCGGGATGTGATCCCGGATCCAGCAGAAGTCGTGCCGCGCCGTCGCCGCCGAGGTCACGATCAAATAGCGGTCATCGGCGATACGGGTCACCGTCAGATCGCATTCGATCCCGCCCCGGGGATTGAGCATCTGGGTGTAGACGATCTTGCCCGGCGGAACCGCGACGTCGTTCGAGGCGATGCGCTGCAGGACGGCTTCGGCGTCGCGGCCCTCGAGCGCGAACCGGGCGAACGAGCTCTGGTCGAAGAGCGCCACCGCCTCGCGCGCGGCGTGATGCTCCGCGGCCGAATGCTCGAACCAGTTCTGACGGGTAAAGCTGTATTCGTATTTCGCCTCGACGCCCTTGGGCGCGTACCAGTTCACCCGCTCCCAGCCCGCGACCACGCCGAAACACGCGCCCCGCGCGGCGAGACGGCCGTGCAGCACCGAGCAGCGGAGGTTGCGCGCCGTCTCGGGCTGGCGAAAGGGCCAGTGCATTCCGTAGAGCAGGCCGAGGGTCTCGACCGTGCGGTCGTGAAGATAGCGGGGGTTCGCCTCCCAGGGCGAGAAGCGGCGGATGTCCACGTCCCACAGATCCATGGGCGGCGTGCCCTCGCTGACCCACTGGGCGACCGCCTGGCCCGCGCCGGCCGAAGAGGCGATGCCCACGGAGTTGAAGCCCGCGGCAACGAAGAAATTTTTGAGCTCCGGCGCCGCGCCCAGGATGTAACGGTTATCGGGCGTGAAGCTCTCAGGACCGTTGACCATCTGCTTGATCTGGGCCTCCGCGAGGGCGGGCACCCGCCTGAGGGCGTTCTCCATGAAGACCTCGAAATGGTCCCAGTCCTCGTTCAGCATGGAGAACTCGAAGTCCTCAGGAATCCCATCCATGCCCCAGGGTTTGGCGACCGGCTCGAAGCCACCGAGGATGAGGCCACCCACCTCCTCGCGGAAATAGATGAACCCGTCGGGATCGCGCATCGACGGCATGCCGTGATAGACGCCCTCGATCGGCTCCGTGATCAGATAGAAATGCTCGGCCGCGTGGAGCGGCACGGCGACCCCGGCCATGCGTCCGATCTCGCGCGCCCACATGCCGGCGCAATTGACGACATATTCGCAGGCGACGTCGCCTTGCTCGGTGGCGACACCCGCGACCCGGCCGCCTTTCTGATGAATGCCGGTGACCTTGACATGTTCGAGCACCGTCGCGCCCCGCCGGCGCGCGCCCTTGGCCATGGCGACCGTGGTATCGGTGGGATTGGTCTGGCCATCGCCGGGGATGAAGAAGCTCGCCTCGAGATCGTCCGTGTTCATGAGCGGCCAGAGACGCTTCGCCTCGTCGGTGCCGATCCGCTCCATCTCGACGCCGAAGCAGCGCGCCATCGCCGCGCCGCGCTCGAGCTCGATCCGGCGCCCTTCGGTCTGCGCGACCGCGAGGCTGCCCGTCTGGCGAAAGCCCGTCGTCTGACCGGTTTCTTCCTCGAGACGCGCAAACAGCTCCTTGGCGTACATCGCAAGGCGCGTGAGGTTCTGGGTCGCGCGAAGCTGGCCGACGAGCCCGACCGCGTGCCAGGTGGTGCCGCAGCCGAAGGTTCGCCGCTCGAGCAGCAGGGTATCCTTCCAGCCCAGCTCGGCCAGATGATAGGCCACGCTGCAACCGACGATGCCGCCCCCGATTACGACGACGCGGGCCTCGCTCGGTAGTTTGTCGCTCATCAGCCGCGCCTCCTCGGATCGTCAGCGCGCAAGCCTGCCGACAAACGCGGCGATCGCTTCGCCGATCTCGGCGGGCGAGTCCTCCTGGACAAAGTGGTTTCCCTTGACGGTAACCTCCGCATGGTTGGACCAGGTTCGGCAGAACTCACGTGCCCGGCCCACGAGGATGGCGCCCGGATCGGCGTTGATGAAGAGCTTCGGAATTTCGCACGCGGCAAGCCAGCGGCCATATTCCTCGACGATCCCGACGACATCGCGCGGCTCGCCGCCGATCGGGAGCTCGCGCGGCCAGGTGAGGGTTGGCCGCCGCGATTCCCCAGGCTCACGGTAGGGGTCTCGATACATTTCCATCTCGGCTTCCGTCAGGGCGCGCAACACGCTCCCCGGCAAAATCTTCTCGACGAAGACATTTCTCTCGAGAACGATCTCCTCGCCCTCGAGCGAGCGCATCGCCTGAAAGATGCCGCGTGCCTTGTCGGGCCAGTCTTCCCAGGTGAGCGGCATGACGATCGTTTCCATATAGACAAGCCCCCGAACGCGCTCGGGGTTGCGCCGCGCCCAATGAAACCAGAGAGCCCCGCCCCAGTCATGGCCGACGAGGACGATCTTCTCCTCGAGCCCCAGCCCATCGATCCAGGCGTCGAGATAACGGGCGTGATCGACGAACCGGTAATGGCAGTCCGCAACCTTCGCGGACCGACCCATGCCGATGAGATCGGGCGCGAGGCAGCGCGCCGAACCCTCGAGGTGGGGGATCACGTTGCGCCAGAGATAGGACGAGGTGGGATTGCCGTGAAGAAAGAGAACGGGCGGGCCCGTACCCGTATCGACATAGGCCATCTCAGCGTCAAGCAGGCGGGCCCACTTGCGCGGGTAGGGGTCTTCGGCGGAGATCGCTTCGTCGCTCATCGGTGGCTACTCTCTCACTCGTCTCGCCGCCCTTCAATAGAGCGGAAACACCGCCGATGCAAATGCCTGTTCCCGGCCTGCCGACGTCCAAGCGCCACTCCGGCCGGGATTGCCGCCGGGCCGCTATCATGGTTTCATGGTTGGAACTGCATTCAAGCCGCGCTACCAAGAAAACCGAACGGCGGCACATCCAAAGGGGAGATCGGGAATGAGCAGCAAACCACCCTCGGCGCCGGAGCGCCCCGCGATGATGACGCCGGCCCATACCGACTATGAATTTCCGTATATGGAAGTCGCGACCTTCATGCGCGCGCCGCTCTCGCGTGAATTCTCGGACGCCGAAATCGGCCTGATCGGAATCCCTTACGACGGTGGGGTGACGAACCGCGCCGGCGCGCGTCACGGGCCGCGCGAGATCCGCAACATGTCGAGCTTCATGCGACGGGCCAATCAAACGAGCGGGATCGCGCCCCTCGACCTCTGCCGGGTGTACGATCTGGGCGACGCACCGACCAATCCCTTCAGCGTCGAGAAGACCGTTGAGCTCATTTCCGGGTTCTACCGAAAGCTCCACGACGCCGGGGTCATTCCGATCTCGGCGGGCGGCGATCATTCGGTCAGCTTTCCCGTGATGAAGGGTATCGGCTTCGATCGGCCCTTGGGCATGGTCCATTTCGACGCCCATTGTGACACCTGCGACGACTTCATGGACGAGAAGTTTCACCACGGCGCGCCGTTCCGCCGGGCGGTCGAATCGGGCGTGCTCGATCCCAAGCGTTGCGTCCAGATCGGTATCCGCGGCAGCCTCCCGACCACCGATTTCTGGCAGTTCTCCTACGACACCGGCATGCGCGTGATCACCATGGACGAGTTCTACGAGATGGGTGTGGATGCGGTCATTCAGGAAGCGCGCCGGGTCGTGGGCGATGGCCCCACCTACATCACCTTCGACGTCGACGGCATCGACCCGACCTTCACGCCCGGCACCGGCACGCCCGAGATCGGTGGCTTCTCCACCTACGAGGCGCAGCGGATGGTCCGGGGCCTACGCGGCCTCAACCTCGTGGGCGGCGATGTCGTCGAGGTCGCGCCGCCCGCCGACCCCACGGGCAACACGGCGCTCGTGGGCGCCACGATCATGTTCGAAATCCTGTGCGTCACGGCCGACGCCGTGGCGAGCCGGCGCAACGATCGCCAGGCGGCGGAATAGCGCGAGCCGGCGACGGTTAGGGGGGGCCGAACACCCGTTCGACGAAACGGGGGTAGCTCTCGGCCAGACGCGCCGCCACGGGTCCGCGGATCGCCTCGAGAACCGCGGGCTCGGGAAGAGGCGTCGTGGCAACCGTTTCCGGTCGGTCGTAATCGAAGCCCGTCATCCCGGCGAGCCCGTCGGCGTCCTGGCCCGGATGGACGCTTACGAGCCGGAAACGGCGGCGTGTCCGGTCGAACGCGAAATGGGCCGCGCCCGTGACCAGATCCGAGGGCCCGCCCGGGCGGTAAACGTTCGCCGGGCTCGACCCCGGCGCGCTCACGAAATCGACCCGGGGCACGAGCACGCGCGGGCTGTGCTCCTCGCGGAAGAGGATCACCCGGGGAATGAGGAAGTAGAGGTAGGCGGAGCCGAAGGAGCCCGGAAAACGCGCCGTCATGCCCGGATAGTCGCCGACGCCCACGAGATTGAGATTGGCCTCGCCGTCGATCTGACCGCCGCCCAGGAAGAAGACGTCGATGCGCCCTTGGGCGGCGCAATCGAAGAGCTCCCGGCCCCCATCGGTGAAATGATTGTCGCGCCGGCTTCCCAACAGGGTGACCTGCAGGGGCCGCGCGGCAAGCTTGCGGGCGAGCAGCGCGCCCGCCGCCGGAATCGGCGAGAGGTTGCCGACCGCCACGTGACGGACCTCGCCGATGAGCCGTGCGAGCAGCGCGATCAGCAGTTCTTCGGGCCGGCACGCCATGGGCTAAGGCTGTTCGAGGAAGACTTGGCGCTCGAGATAGCGCTTGAAGCCCTGGGCGCTCGCCGCGCAATCGGCGTAATCGCGCAAGCCCTCGGCGTTGCGCTCGTAGCATTCGGCGAGGCCGAGCGGGGACGCGCCGCCCGGCTCAAGCGCGATGGCATCGACATAGAGGGCGGGAAGAACGCCCGCCGCGAGGGTTTCGTCGCCGAGCAGATCGCGCTCCACGATCGCCTCGACGGTGACGAGCGTCGCCTTGGAGGCATGGCTGAGGGTGATGAGCTCGCGCCGCCGGCCGAGCCAGACATTGCCCTCCCGATCCGCCCAGCG
>JAPUJA010000009.1 GCA_027296525.1 Pseudomonadota bacterium
TCTCGGTGCCCAGGTAATTGCTCTCCTGTGTCGCCGTCAGCAGCGGATGCAGCACCTTGATGGGCGCCTTAAACATCTCGACGAACTCGAGCAGGCCCTGGGTCGTGCGGTTGAGACCGCCCGAGTAGCTGTAGACGTCGGGATCGTTCTGGCTGTAATGCTCGAGCTTGCGGATGTCGATGTTGCCCACGAGGGCGGAGATGTCCTGATTGTTCTCGTCGCCGGGCTCGGTCTTGGCAATCGCGATCCGCCGCAGCTGCGATGGCATCAGTTTAGTCACACTGAACTTCGAGATGTCGCCGTCGAACTCGTCGAGGCGCTTGGTCGCCCAGGGCGAGATGATCGCCGTCAGGCGCCGTTGGGCGATACCGTACTTGTCCTCCAGAAGATCGCCGAACTTGTCGTGATCGAAGAGCCCGAGCGGCGATTCCAGAACTGGACTGAGCTCCTCGCCCGCCTTGAGGACGTAGATCGGATAAGTTTCCATGAGCTGCTTCAGCCGCTCGGCGAGCGACGATTTGCCGCCGCCGACCGGGCCGAGCAGGTAGAGGATCTGCTTGCGTTCCTCCAAACCCTGGGCCGCATACCGAAAGTAGCCGACGATCCGCTGGATCGTGTCCTCCATCCCATAGAAATCTTTGAAGGCGGAATAGTTCTTGATCGTACGGTTCAGGAAGATGCGGCCCAGCCGTGGATCGGTGCTCGAATCGACCATCTCCGGTTCGCCGATCGCGGCGATCATCCGCTCGGCCGCCGTTGCGTACATCATCGGATCATCGCGGCAGGCGAGGAGATAATCCTGCAGGGAGATATCCTCGTGCTTGTCGCGATCGTAGATTTCCGAGAAGAGTTCGAAGACGTCGTGGGCGAGTGCGGGCATGGTCGGCTCCGATACAAGCGCAGGGGGAGGTGGCGCAGCTCACGGGGATGATGCGCACAATTGGTTAACACCTGTTTACCAACCCTCCGCCCGGCCGGATTTTATCGATTGCCGGCCGGCGCTCCCGCTTAGGTGCTAATATGCTGAAAGAACTCGGAGATGCGGCAACTCGCCTCGGCCGCCCGCCGCCGCCGCGGTTTCCCCGGCGTCTCGGAACCGGCGTCGGGGCCGCTTCGACCGCCTCCAGACCTTGGGCTTGCATCGTCTTTCGGAAGAGGGGTCAATGGGCGCTCCGGGGTGGCGATGGCGCTGACAGGGGCCGGAATAGAGGGAGGCGATAATCATGCCGGCATCAGGCGGTGTGGCACCAGGCGGTGTGGCGCTCACCCGTGACTATCTGCGGGTCAGCGACGATCTGACGATCTATTACGAGGAGGCGGGCAAGGGCGCGCCCATCGTCTTCATTCCGGGCTGGACCATGACCACCTGGTTTTTCCAGCACCAGCTGGCGCATTTCGCGAAATCCCACCGCGCCATCACCTACGACCCGCGCGGGCAAGGCCGCTCGTCGCGTACCATCGAGAACAACCATTACACGCAGCATGGACGCGATCTGAACGATTTCCTGAAGGCGCTGGGGCTCGAGAACGTCATCCTGGCGGGCTGGTCCTGGGGCTGTCTCGACGCCTATGCCTATCTCCGGCAATTCGGGACGGACAACATCAAGGCGCTCATCTTCATCGACCAGACGCCGAAGGCGCTCTATGGCGAGGAAGGCGATTGGTGGGAGGGCAAGCCGGCGGATTGGAAGGCGTTCGTCGAGGGCGTGAACTACGACCGCCGCGGCTTCTTAGACGAATTCACGAAGTGGATGGTGATCCGCGAGCTGACGGCGGAGGAGCTTGCCACGATCATGGACGAGTCCTTGAAGGCGCCGACGTCGACCGCCATTCAATTGCTGGCCGACGGCGTGTTTGCCGATTACAGCGAGGAGGCGAAGGCGCTCGACGGCAAGGTGCCGGTGATGAATGTCGTGCGCGAGGAGTGGGCCGACATGGCGAAGGCATGGCTCGCGGCCAACGCGCCCCACTCGGCGGTCTATGCCGACGCGGGGCACATGATGTTTTGGGAGCGCCCGGATGCGTTCAACGCCGCGCTCGACGATTTCCTAAGCGCGCTTAAATAGCGGACACTTTCCACGGCCCGAGCTGCAGGGTGGCGTTTCGGGGCGTGGCCAAGTGGTAAGGCACCGGGCTTTGGTCCCGAGATCGCAGATTCGACTCGTGCCGCTCCAACCATCCTTGAAGCTCTTAAATATCTCAATCTCTTAATCGAAACCGCTCGGTCCCGGCGGTCAGGCCGGGTGCGGCGTTCGGGGCCTCAAGGAGCCGGTCGGGCCCCACCAAGGAGCGTGACCAGTCCGAAGAGCTTGACAGGGGTCTCTATTTTCGATAATTTCTGTCTTAACAGAAATAAGAGAAATAAATGAAACTCACACAGGTCATGGAGCGCTACATCCTGCATTGGGGCGAAATGGGCACCCGGTGGGGAGTGAATCGTTCGGTCGCCCAAATCCACGCGCTGCTCTATCTGTCGGATCGGTCCCTTCCGGCCGACGAAATCGCCGACACCCTGGGCATCGCGCGGTCGAACGTCAGCACGAGCCTGAGGGAGCTGCAGAGCTGGAATCTTGTTCAGTTGAGCCATGTGATGAGGGATCGGCGCGATCACTTCGTCGCCAAGGAGGACACCTGGGAGATCCTGATGACCATCGTCGAGGGTCGGAAGCGGCGGGAGATCGATCCGACGATCGCCATGCTCAAGGAGTGCGCCGCAGCGGCCGAAACCGATCGCGAGACGTCCGAGGTGGTGAAGGAGCGGATCACGCGGATGCTTACCTTCATGGAGACGCTCGCAAATTGGTACGAGCAGGTGCGCAGACTGCCCAAGCCGACACTTGTCAAGCTCATGAACCTCGGCGCGAGGATCGCGAAATTCGTGGCCAAGTGAGGTAAAAAATTTTAGGGTTATCTTTCTGTACTTTCAGAAATAATCGATATTTCAGATATTACGGCTTTAGGGAAATTTGAGCAACGCGCCGGCGTCAAAGGAAGAAAGGGGACGCGATGATGGCGGAGCCAAGGGAACTGACCTTTTGGGATCCCTCCGATCGGGTCGCTGTCGGTGGACGCGATGACGCTCCGGTCG
>JAPUJA010000090.1 GCA_027296525.1 Pseudomonadota bacterium
GGATGGGGGGCTTCCCCGGCCTCTGTTAAGGCCGTCACATGGCGTCAATCACAGCACCCGCGATAGAGCGTCATAGACGCCCGAGTGGCCTTCCCTGGCCACACCGGCACCTCCCGACATCAAGATGCGCCTGTACGGCGATTTAGGGGCGTCTGAGGGCACGAAATTCATCCGGGAGATTGCTATGCGATTGCTAGACGGCGATTCGCAGGCTCATTCCATTTGGCGGCTCCAATTAACCTCTTGACTGAAGGTGATTAATTTGGTCGGAGCGGCCGGATTCGAACCGGCGACCCTCAGTCCCCCAGACTGATGCGCTACCAGACTGCGCCACGCTCCGATAAGGAGATGCCGATCCGCGCGAGGGCGAACAAAGCCGAAATATAGCGCCGGTGTGCCCTCGAAACAACGCGGGCTCAGATACGCCCGCGCAACATGTCGCGAAGGGTCGTGAGCTCGCTCATGAGATTCTGGAGCCGGCCGCGAGCCTCCGCTGAAAGGCCGAGGCCGCCCTCGCCAGGGGGCATGTCCTCACCGCCACTCCTTGCGGGCGGCGCGCCCCGTCCGGCGATATTCACGATCTTGGCGCCCGACCCCCGCATGAGCTTCTGCACGCCGCGAATGGTATAACCTTCGTCATAGAGCAACCGCCGTATCGCCCGCAGGAGCTCGATGTCTTCCGGCCGGTAATAGCGCCGCCCGCCGCCTCGCTTCAGCGGTTTAATCTGGGTGAACTTGGTTTCCCAGAAGCGCAACACATGCTGGGGCACGTCGAGCTTGTCGGCCACCTCGCGGATCGTGCGATAAGCCTCCGGCGACTTCGCCGTCGGACGATCGACCGCTTGGAGATCTCCCGGATTTTTGGCCATGGCTTAAGACCCAGCGCCGCTCTCCGGCGTGCCGAGCGAATTGTTGATCAAGTCCTTCAACACATGCGAGGCACGGAAAACCAGGACCCGGCGCGGCGGAATCGGAACTTCCTCCCCGGTCTTTGGATTGCGTCCCATGCGTTGCCCCTTGTCCCGGACAGAGAAGCTGCCGAATGACGAAATTTTTACCGGTTCGCCCCGGCTGAGGGAGTCCGCCACCTGCTCGAGAACCGCGTCGACGAGTTTCACGGAATCGTTCCGCGACAGCCCGACCTCGTGAAACACCGCATCACCGAGCTGTGCCCGAGTAACCGTTTTCCCCGACATAACCTCCCACCTCCCTAGCACTTTTGCAAAGACGGTACAGCGCGAAAGGGGAGGCGTCAATATCAATGATATCAATGGGATATGAAAAAGGCCCCGCGAGGGGCCGGGCTACCACCGGATGACCCCCGCGCCCCACACGAATCCTCCGCCCATGGCCTCGACGAGGACCACGTGATCGGGCTTCAAACGCCCGTCGTTCGCCGCCTCGGCAAGCGCAAGCGGTATCGAGGCGGCCGACGTGTTGGCGTGGCGATCGATGGTGACGATGACCTTTTCGAGGGGCAACTGAATGCGCCGCGCCGTGGCGTCGAGAATGCGTTTGTTCGCCTGGTGCGGCACGAGCCAATCGACGTCGCCGGCATCGAGCTCGGCCGCCCGGAGCACCTCGCCGACGACTTCGCTGAGCCGCACCACCGCGTGACGAAACACCTCGCGCCCCACCATACGCAGATGACCCGCCGTCTGCGTCGTCGACACCCCGCCATCGACATAAAGCAAATCGCGAAGCCGGCCGTCGGAGTGCAGACAGGTGGCGAGTATCCCGTGGTCCTTCGGCGTGCCCGCGCCGTTCTCCGCGCACAACATGACCGCGCCGGCGCCATCGCCGAAGAGCACCGAGGTCGATCGGTCTTCCCAATCCAGGATCCGCGAAAAAGTCTCCGCGCCGATGACGAGAATCCTATCCGCGCTTTCCGTCCGAATGAAATTGTCGGCCACCGAAAGCGCGAAGACAAAGCCCGCGCACACCGCTTGTATGTCGAAGGCCGCGCCGCGCGTGACGCCGAGCTCGGCTTGCACCTTGGTCGCCGTCGAGGGAAAGGTTTGATCGGGCGTCGAGGTGGCCACGATGATCAGGTCGACATCATTGGCCGAGACGCCGGCGCTTTCGAGCGCCGCCACACCCGCTTCGCGGGCGAGGTCTGAGGTGTATTCGCCGTCCGCGGCGATCCGGCGCTCGCGGATCCCCGTGCGCGCGACGATCCAGGAGTCGGAGGTATCGAGTTTCTCCGCGAGCTCGTCGTTGGTGACGACGCGCTGGGGCAGATAGCCGCCACAACCGACAACCCGAGAGCGGCGCACACTCACATCGCGGCCGATGTGGGCTCGGGCACCTGATCGCTGTGCAATCGGCTGAGTTCGTCGATGATGTTGGCGTTGAAACCTTGACTGATCATGTCGACCCCAACCCCGATCGCGTTGGCGAAGCCTTTGTGATCGGTGCCGCCATGACTCTTCACCACGACCCCATTCAGGCCAAGCAGAGTGGCACCGTCGTAGCGGCGCGGATCAACGCGCTCGCGAAAGGCATTCAGCGCCGGGCGCGCGAGCAAGTAACCGAGCTTCGAAAAGACCGAGCGCCGAAACGCCGCACGAAGAAAATCGGTGTAGAGGCGGCCTGTCCCTTCGGCGACCTTGAGCGCCACATTGCCTGTGAAGCCGTCCGTGACAACGACATCGACCGTGCCCGCGGGAATGTCGTCGCCCTCGATGAAGCCCGCGAACTCAATGGGAAGCTCGGTCTCCTGAATCCGGGCCGCCGCCGACTTGATGAGCTCGTGGCCCTTGACCTCTTCCTCGCCGACGTTGAGGAGTCCGATCGTCGGCTTGGATACACCCAGTACCGTGCGCGCGAAAACTTCGCCCATGATGGCGAATTGGAAGAGGTTGTCGGACGTGCATTCGATATTCGCCCCAAGATCGAGGACGACGCTCTCGCCGCGGCGCGTGGGAAAGATCGAGGCGATGGCCGGGCGCGAAATTCCCGGCAGCGTCTTGAGCACGAACTTGGCGAGCGCCATGAGCGCGCCGGTATTGCCGGCGGAAACGACGCCAGCGGCCTCGCCTTCCGAGACCGCCAAGATGGCACGGCGCATGCTTGAATCCTTACGCTGGCGGAGCGCGATGGCCATCCTGTCGTTGGGCTCGATCACCTCGGTCGTGTGTCGGATCGTGCAGACCTGCCCGAGCCGGCGGAATTTTCGAAGCAAAGGGGCGAGTTTGCGCTCGTCGCCGAAGACCAGGAAGCACAGACTTGGGTGGCGCACACGCGCGATGTTGGCGCCTCGGATCACCATGGCCGGCGCCCGATCGCCGCCCATCGCGTCGAGGGCCAGGACGATGTCGCCGCTCACCGCGCCCCCTCCATGCGGCCCCCGTTAAACGGCACTCGGCACCTCGACGACCTCACGCCCGCCATAGTGGCCGCACGCCGCGCAGAGGTGATGCGCGCGCTACAGCTCGCCGCAGTTCGGGCACTCCCTCGCGCGCGCGTTTGAGCCGGTCGTGCGAGCGTCTCGAGTC
>JAPUJA010000091.1 GCA_027296525.1 Pseudomonadota bacterium
GGAACCAGGCTTGGCTATGTGGCGTCTAATGTCCGCTAGGGTCCGGACTCAATTAATCCACCATGTGATTGCCGCTGCCAAGAGGATTGCCGACAGGAATATGTCGATGCGCTTGTCGTAGCGTGTGGCGATGCGGCGGAAGTCCTTGAGCCGACAGAACATCCGCTCGATCAGATTCCGACTTTTGTAGGCCTGAGCGTCGTAAGTATGGGGATGCTTTCGGGTCGGGTTTGGCGGGATGACGGCCTCGCCGCCATGGCTTTCAAGCCAGCGACGCAGGCTCGCGGCATCATAGGCTCTGTCGGCGACGAGCCGCCGTGGTGGGCGTACGTTGGCCAAGAGCTGCGGCGCCGCGGTGATGTCGGCTACGTTGCCGGGGGTCAGCAGGAAGGCGATCGGCCGTCCCACCGCATCGGTCAAGGCGTGGATCTTCGTCGTGCGCCCGCCGCGCGAGCGGCCGATGGCGTTGTGGAAGGCCCCCCTTTTGCCCCCGCCGCCGAGCGGTGTGCCTTGATATGAGTAGCGTCGATCGCCATGGTCCCGACCATTCCAGTAGACCCGGTCAGCGCCTCGAACATCTCATACCAGATACCCTGTCGGCTCCACCGGTTGAACCGGTTGTAGATCGTCGTGTAGGGACCGTATTCCGCCGGACAGTCCCGCCAGCGCGCACCCGAGCGAAGCATGTGGACAATGCCACTGATCACCCGGCGGTCGTCGACACGATGCGCCCCCCGCCGCCCGCGCGGCAGATGCGGTTCGATCCGCGACCACTCATCGTCGCTCAGCCAATACAAATCCGCCATTTCAAGCCTCCTAATCCTCTGAAAGCTTGAATCACATTTCGCCCAGCCTGAGAATCTCCTAATTGAGTACGGACCCTAGGGCGCGACACCCTAGGGCGCGACGCCGGCGAACAGCGGATGATACACCCGATCGCCGGCTTCGATCCCAAGACGCGCGGCGGTTCCCGCGCTGAGCTCGATGACGGCGCGCACGGGGATCCCAGGCCTGATCATCTCTTCGGAGAGCGGGCGCGCGTTCGCGTAGATCACCCCGATGGTTCCGTCGGGCTTGACGAACAGCATGTCGAGCGGGATCAGCGTGTCCTTCATCCACATGGCGACATAGCCGACGCCGCCGAAATCGAACAGCATCCCACCGTTCTCGGGCAAGGTGGTCCGGCCCATGAGGCCGTATTCCCGCTGCCTCGCCGTGCGCGCAACCTCGACGGAAAAGAGGTGCATGCCATTCGCGCTCTCGACGCCCAGCGCCTCGATACCGAAGCGCGGCGCGCCCGCCGGCTCCTGGGCCCGGGCGTCCGCCAAGCCGAACAGAAAAAGGACCGCAAGCAACCATCCGCCAAGCCGAACCATCGCTAAACCCTTCGTCGTCAAGGGTTCCAGAATAACCGAGCACGCGGCGAAGGCATCCCCTTTCTCAGACCCATCTCAATCCCGATCGCGGTGGCGCGAGCCTTGATCGGGGAGCGCTCATCCACCATAGTTTGATCTAAGGGGGAGCCGGATCGCCGGCTGAGAGGTTCCACGACGGAACGACCCCATGAACCTGATCCGGGTCATACCGGCGTAGGGAAAATCTTTTGTGGACAGGCGTTCCACCACCAGTTTTTCCATCGAGATCGCGGCGGCGCGGCTGAGCTTCTCGGGCCAGGAGTTGTTCCACGATCTCGCGCTCACCCTTGCGGGCGGCGTCTTCACCTGCCTCTTGGGCCCGAGCGGGGTCGGCAAGACGACGCTCTTGCGCCTCATCGTCGGGCTCGCGCCCAAAGGCGCCACGGCGCGCGTGAGGTGCAGCGACGGCGAGCCGCTCGAGGGCCGCCTCGCCTATATGGCGCAGCAGGACCTCCTGCTCCCCTGGCTCAGCGTGCGCGAAAACCTCTTGCTCGGGAGTCGTCTGAGGCGTGCGCCCCCGGACTTCGAGCGCGCCCACGCGCTCCTCGAGAGCGTCGGACTCGAGCGCCAAGCGGGCGAGCGGCCGGCCACCCTCTCCGGCGGCATGCGCCAGCGCGCGGCGCTCGCCCGCACGCTCATGGAGAACCGGCCGGTCCTGCTGATGGACGAGCCCTTCGCCGCGCTCGATGCGATCACCCGGCACCGGTTGCAGACCCTAGCCGCCCGGCGGCTCGCGGGCCGAACCATCCTGCTCGTCACCCACGATCCCATGGAGGCGCTGCGGCTCGGAGAGCGCATCATCGTGATGTCGGGCCGCCCCGCTTCGCTCGATGAAGTGCCCGTGCCGCCGGGAGCGATCCCGCGCGATCCCACCGACCCCGCGGTCCGCGACGGCCATGGGCCGCTCCTCCATCAGCTTGAGCGCGCCGACCGGGAGGCGACCGGATGAGCGCCGTGCGCGTTCTCGTCACGATCGCCGGGCTCGGCCTCGTTTGGCAGCTCGTGGTGTGGGCGAGCGGCGTGCCGCCTTTCATTCTGCCCGCGCCGCTCGAGGTCTTCACGGCGCTCGGCGTGCATGCCGGAACCATCGCGCGCCATGCGGTAACGACGATCGCGGAGATCCTCTTGGGACTTCTGCTCGGCACCCTGCTCGGCGCTCTCGGCGCGCTCACCATGGCCTATTCCCGCCCGGCCCGGCGCTGGCTCCTGCCCGTTCTGGTCGCCTCTCAGGCCGTGCCGGTCTTCGCCCTGGCGCCCCTTCTCGTGCTTTGGCTCGGTTACGGCATGGCCTCGAAGGTGGGCATGGCGACTCTCATCATCTTCTTTCCGGTGACCGCGAGCTTCTTCGACGGGCTCAGGCGGACCGAGCCCGGATGGCTCGATCTCGCGCGCAGCATGAACGGCTCGCGCTGGACGATCCTTCGCCACATCCGTATTCCCGCCGCGCTCCCCGGTCTCGCCTCAGGGCTCCGAGTCGCGACCGCGGTTGCGCCGATCGGCGCCGTCGTGGGCGAATGGGTCGGCTCGAGCCGCGGTCTTGGCTACCTCATGCTGCACGCCAACGCGCGCATGCAGATCGACCTGATGTTTGCCGCGCTGTTCGTGCTCACCGCCTTCGCGATCGCCCTCTATTTCGCGGTCGACGCGGCGCTCCGCCGGGCGATCCCGTGGCAGAGCGAGCTTCTCCCCACCGAGGAATGAAAGGATAG
>JAPUJA010000092.1 GCA_027296525.1 Pseudomonadota bacterium
CCGATCGGATGACCTACAACCAACGGACGGGACTCGTCACCGCGTCCGGCAACGTCAGCCTGCTCGAGCCCAGCGGCGACGTCATCTTCGCCGATCGTATGCAGATTACGGAGGATCTGCGCGACGGCGTGATCGAGAGCATCCGCGTCCTACTGGCCGACCGCTCGCGCTTCGCGGCCAACAGCGCGCGGCTCAGCGACGGGAACAAAACGGTGATGAGCCGGGCCGTGTACTCGCCTTGCGATATCTGCCCGGACGATCCGGAGCACCCGCCTCTCTGGCAGATCAAGGCGTTCCGCGTGATCCATGACAAGGAAGACCAGACCATCGAGTACGAGGACGCCTTCCTCGAGGTCTTCGGCATACCGGCCTTCTACACCCCCTATTTCACCCATCCGGACCCGACGGTGGAGCGGCGCACCGGCTTCCTCTCACCCACATATGGCAGCACAACTGCCCTCGGTCTCACCTTGCAGGTTCCCTATTACGTCACGCTCCAACCCCACCGCGACTTCACCTTCGCGCCGATCTTCACGACCAAGGAGGGCGTCGTTCTCGCCGGCGAGTATCGCGAGCATACCGGCAACGGCCAGTTCGAGATCGAAGGCAGTATCACCCGCCCCGACCGGCGGGATGAAAATGGCGATTTGATCGGCGGCAGGGACACCCGCGGGCACATCGAAGGCACCGGACGATTCAAGCTCGACCGCGTGTGGGACTGGGGCTTCGATTTCAAGCGCGCGACCGACGACACCTATCTTCGGCGCTACCACATCAGCAACGAAGACACGCTGACGAGCGAACTGTTCGTGCAGGGCATCGACGACCGCCGCTTCCTCAGCGCCGAGACCTATTCCTTCCAGGGGCTCAACGCCGACGACGATCCCGACGAGGAGCCGCTGATCACACCCCTCGTCGACTACACCTACTTCAGCGATACAAACCCGAGCTACGGGCAATGGCGCCTTGCCGCGAACGCGCTCGTGCTCCATCGAAGCGAAAGCGCACCGTCGCAAGCTAGCCGGCGGCTCTCGCTCGAAGGCGGATGGCGTTACAGCAGCATCGGCTCGGTGGGCGACGTCTACAGCTTCTCCGCGAGTCTGCGGGGCGACCTCTATTCGGTCGAGGGCGTCATCGACCCGAACAATCCGCGACGCGATCCGTTCGATGGTGTAACCGGGCGCGTGGTGCCGCAGGCGATCTTCGAATGGCGCTATCCGCTGATCGCCCGGCAGGGGGCCTATCGCCAGGTCATCGAGCCCGTGATCGAAGCGATCGTCAGTCCCTACGGCGGCAACTCCGAAAAGATACCCAACGAAGACAGCCAGGATTTTGAATTCAACGACACCAATCTGTTTAGCTCCAACCGTTTCACGGGCCTCGACCGTATCGAGGGCGGGCCCCGCGCCAATTACGGGATACGCTGGAGCCTCATCGGTCCGGATCTGGGCAGCGTCTCGGCCCTCTTCGGTCAAAGCTACCGGGTAAAAGAGGACGACACCTTCCGCTCGGGCAGCGGCCTCGAGGAGAAACTTTCCGATTTCGTCGGACGCGTCGATTTCAGGCCGTGGGACTTCCTCGACGTCTCCTACCGCTTCCGCCTCGATCGGGATGACCTCTCGCCCCGGCGAAACGAGGTCACGGCCCAGGTCGGGCCCGAGTTCCTGCGCCTTCGGCTCGACTACGTGTTCCTCGACGCCAAGGAGGCGCGCGCCGTCGAATCCGCCTTCGACGCTCGCGAGGAAATCAACGGACACGCCACGTTGAAGCTCACCGACGAGTGGAAGATCACCGGAAGCTACCGGCGCGACCTGACCCCGGATGGCGGCACGATCAACGGGGGCGTCGGCCTTCAATACGAAAATGAGTGCGTCATTCTGACGGTTCGCGCCAACCGAAGCTTCACGCGCGACCGCGATATCGAGCCCGAAACGAACGTTCTGTTCCGCATACAGCTCAAGCATCTCGGCTGAGCCCTCCCGCCCGGTGCCGGGCCAGGGCACCGGGCGCACCTCCTTGGGGGCGAGGCGGTCATTTAGGGTTTCAGAGTGGCGGGCGAAAATCTATATTGGGCGCCTGTCTTGAAACCCAACGACGATATGGCGCCCCTCGTCCAGCGATCCATCCAATTCACGGTCTTCCTGCTCCTTGTGGTCCTCGCGGCCACGACCGTTCGCGCGCAGGACGCACAGCGCATCGCGGCGGTCGTGAACGATGAGGTCATCTCGCTCTATGATCTCGTGGCGCGCCTCGATCTGGTCGTCGAGACCTCGGGCCTGCCGAACAGCCGGGAGTTGCGCCAGGATCTCGCGCCGCAGGCTCTGGAAGTACTCATCGATGAAAAGCTTCGCTTGCAGGAGGCGACGAAATACGGCATCGGGGTCACCGACGAAGAGATCGAACGCGCGATCGAAGTCATGGAACGGCAGACCAACATGCCGAGTGGAAGTTTTCTGCAATTCGTCAACGCGCGAAATCTCGACGTCGAACGGGCGCTCGGGCAGATACGCGCCCAGGTGGCCTGGGCCAAACTCGCCCAGCAACGCTTTTCACCCACGATCGCCGTCGGACCCGACGAAATTGATGCGGAGATCGCCCGAATCGAGTCGGAACGAGGCAAACCCATCTACCGGGTCGCCGAGATCTTCCTGTCCGTCGAATCGCCGGGGGAGGAGGCGAAAGTTCGCGCCGACGCCCTCAGGCTGGAAACGCAGCTTCGGAACGGAGCGCAGTTCGGGGCGCTCGCCCAGCAATTTTCGCACAGCGCGAGCGCCGCCGTGGCCGGCGACCTCGGGTGGCTGCAGCCGAGTCAGCTGGCGCCCGAGATCGCGGCCCAGATCACCACCATGGAACCCGGCTCCATCAGTCCGCCGATCCGCACGCTCGAGGGCTTCCATATCCTCTTGCTCATCGACCGGGCTGTGTCGGGCGAGAGCGAACGCGCCGCTCAGCAGCTCCATCTCGCTCAAGTCTTTCTCCCCGTGCCCCAGGGTGCGAGCGCGAGTGAGGATCGCATCCAGGAAGAGAGCGCCCGCTCGGCGCGCTCCTCGGTCGCGGGTTGCGCCGATTTGATCGCCGAAGGCAGGCGCATCGAGACATCGATGTCCGGCGATCTGGGCGTCGTCGAACTCGATCAGCTGCCCGAGAATCTCCGCGACGTGGTCGTGGCGCTCGACGTGGGTGTGCCGAGCGAGCCGGTGCGCACGGCGAGCGGCTGGCATGTCCTGATGGTGTGTGAACGCGAGGAGCCGGCGGAGCTCACGATCGACCGGGACCGGGTGCAGGTCGAGTTGACGAATCGACGGCTCGAGCGAATGGCGCGACGTTATTTGCGCGATATCCGACGCGTGGCCTTCATCGAAATTCGGCTATGACGGATGACAGGTCCGGCGGCGTCCGCGGCCCGGACCGACAAACGAGAGACGATCGTGCCCAGGGACAATTTCCCCCGCTCAAGGAGATCCTCGCGCGCCACCGCCTGAGTCCGCGCCGCGCGCTCGGCCAGAACTTTCTGCTCGATCCCGCGATCGCGCGGAACATCGCGCGCGCCGCCGGTGACCTCACCGACGCGACCGTGCTCGAGATCGGACCCGGCCCCGGCGGGCTGACGCGCGCGCTGCTGATTGCCGGCGCGAAGCGAGTCCTCGCGATTGAGAAGGACGCGCGTTGCCTTCCCGCACTGGCCGAGCTGGTCGACGCGGCCCAAGGACGCCTCCAGCTGATCGAAGCGGATGCCCTCGAGATCGACGAAGCCCGACTCGCGCGGGGGCGGCTCAAGGTCGTCGCCAACCTGCCCTACAACATCGCGACGCCTTTGCTCATCAAGTGGCTTAAGACCATAGACCGGTTCGACGATCTGACCCTCATGTTTCAGAAGGAGGTGGCCCTGCGCATCACGGCGGTCCCCGGCAACCGGGTCTATGGCCGCCTGTCGGTCATGTGCCAGTGGCTGTGCGAGGTGAAGCGATTGTTCGATCTCAAGCCGAACGCCTTCGTCCCGCCGCCCAAGGTCACCTCGACCCTGGTGAAGCTGACGCCCCGCCCGGCGCCCCTCTATCCCACCGACTGGGATTCTCTCGAACGGGTCACGGCGGCCGCCTTCGGTCAGCGGCGCAAGATGCTCCGCTCCGCCCTCAAGACCCTCTTTACGGACCCGGGCCCGGTCCTGGAGAGGGCGGGACTGCCGGGAAGCGCGCGCGCCGAATCCCTCGGCGTGGGAGAGTTCGGCCGTCTGGCGAACGCCTACCGGGCGGCACAGGCCGATTGATCTTGCCGGCGGGGTGGAACTGACCTATCAACGCACGTCGCCTGCGAACGCCAAAGCGGTGCGCGCAACCGCACCGGTCGGAGAGCCAGAAGCGCGCCGCGCGCCAAGGGCCCCCGCGCACCAAGGGCCCCCGCGCACCAAGGGAAGAGCATCCGGCCCCATGATTCGAATTGGCCCCGAACGCGATGCCGACGCCCGCGAGATCGAAACGCTGCTCGACCGCGCCTTCGGGCCCGATCGCACGGCGCGACCGAGCTACGCGCTGCGCCACGGCACGGAGCGGTTGCGCGGACTTTGTTTCAGCGCGCGCGAAGAGGGACGGATCGCCGGCATCATCCGTTTTTGGCCGGTGATCATCGGCCAGGACGTGGCCGCGGCTCTGCTCGGCCCGATCGCGGTCCGGATCAAGAGCCGCAACCGGGAGATCGGCGCGCGGCTCGTGCGCCGGGGGCTTCGCGCCTGCCGCGAGGAAGGCCATCGGATCGTCGTTGCGATCGGAACGAAAGCCTATCTGGGCCGGTTCGGCTTCGAGGGCGCCCGCATGCAGGACTTGGAATTCGACCCGGCGGTCGAGGACGATCGTTTCCTGGTGTACGAACTCGTCCCCGACGCGCTCGACGGCGTGACCGGTGCCGTGCGCGCCGCGTCGTCGCCGAAGGGCCAAACGCACAAAAGGCGTCGCCCTAGCGTCCAGCGCGCATCCGCTTGATGAAGTCGTTGAGGCCGATCTGGCGGTAGCGCCGCAGTCTCTCGGCCGCAAGAACCGCACAGACCCTTCGAACACTCTCCTCCAGATCATCGTTGATCACGATGTAATCATATTCTGACCAGTGGCTCATCTCGTCGGCGGCCCGCGACATGCGCGCCACCACCACCTCTGGCGGATCTTGCGCCCGCGCCTTCAATCGGCGTTCGAGCTCCTCGGTCGAGGGGGGAAGAATAAAGATCGTCACGAGATCGGCGCGCGCCGCCTCGCCGAGCTGCTGCGCCCCTTGCCAGTCGACATCGAACATGATGTCGCGCCCGAGCGCGAGCGCCGCTTCGACCTCTTCGCGCGGCGTGCCGTAGTAATGGCCAAAGACCATGGCGTGCTCCATGAGCTCGCCATGCGCCACCATTCGGTCGAAGGCCTGCTTTTCGATGAAACGATAGTCCACGCCATCGGTCTCGGAAGGACGCCGGGGACGCGTCGTGACGGAAACCGATAGGGTCAGATTGTCGTCCTCTTCCAGAAGGCGGCGGGAAATCGTCGTCTTTCCGGCTCCGGAGGGCGAAGAAAGCACGAGCATGAGGCCGCGCCGCGTGACAGGAACTTGCATGATCGACCGGCCCGTCACTCGATATTCTGGACCTGTTCGCGGAACTGGTCGATGAGCACCTTGAGATCGAGCCCGATCCGCGTGAGCTCGACGTCCGTGGATTTCGAACACAGCGTGTTCGCCTCCCGATGGGCCTCCTGGGCCAGAAAATCGAGGCGTCGCCCGATCGGAAACGCGCCCTCCCCGCTTTCGCCCTCGGCGATGACCTCGCGCGTCGCACTCATATGGGAAGCCAAGCGATCGAGCTCCTCGCGCACGTCCGCCCGCGTCGCAAGAAGCGCCGCCTCTTGGGCCAGTCGCTCATCGGGAAGCGAAGGCTGGGTGTCGAGCAGACGCGCGACCTGCTCGGACAGGCGCTGCCTAATCGCATCGGGCTGAAGCGCCGCCGTGCGTTTGGCGCTCTCGAGGAGCGCCACGGCCCCGTCGATCTGTTCGAGAAGAACCGAAACCAGCCGCTCGCCCTCTTGCCGACGCGCCGCGCCGAGATCGTCGAGCGCATCGTTCAGCGATTGCGCAAGCGCTCCCTCGCGCGCCTCGCGCTCGGCCTCGCCTTCCTCTTCCTCGGTCACCTCGACGATCCCACGAATCGCCAGCAGACTGTCGAGACGGGGCGGCGCGAAGGATCGCTCGGCACCGAGCTCGTCGATGGCGGCGATCAACTCGCCCAGGAGCTCGCGGTTGAGATGCACCTGCAGCCGGCCTGGCGAGCGGGTGAGCGAAAGCGCAACGCTAAGGTGGCCGCGGCGGAATCGCTTGGCGATCGCTTCGCGGGCGAGGGGATCGA
>JAPUJA010000093.1 GCA_027296525.1 Pseudomonadota bacterium
TGAGAGCGGCTCATTCATCTCGGTTCACCCTTGATCTTTCCACCGATCTCTTCGAATCCCGTGATCACCACGGCACACAAGAACCCCCCCGCTACGCCGCGGGCGGCACGACCAGCGTTTTTCGCA
This sequence comes from Pseudomonadota bacterium, assembly GCA_027296525.1. Taxonomy (GTDB): domain Bacteria; phylum Pseudomonadota; class Alphaproteobacteria; order UBA828; family JAPUJA01; genus JAPUJA01. The sequence goes on from JAPUJA010000093.1 coordinate 127, forward strand.
CAGTAAAGTTAAAAACCTCTGACCTCGACCGTTTCGGGCGCCCACCGGGCGTGAAAATCGCCTCCACTGCCTTGAATAACTGGGTAGCACAAAGGTTGGTTAATGGCCAGCGATTGCCGCGCCTCGGAGCCCATTGGGGCGCGCCTCCGCCGCTCTCCCGGCGGCCCGGGAGAGCGCCCGGCTAGAGCGATCACTCCGGCCCGCGTTCCTTGGCTCTCGATGTCGGTGCCATTCCACCGGCTCGCGATCACATGTCACCCTCCAAGAGCGGCCGCGTCGCTGGGTGTCAAGAAGCTTATTTTTATTCAATGAGTTAATGAGATAAAAATTTTTACATGCTAACATCAAAATATCTTTATATTAATATTTCCGAAAGCTCTCCCTGGCAAAACCGGCACCCGGCGACGGAGCTCGCCGCGATCGGCCCGGCGGGGATGATCGAGCCCCGAGCGGAAAGACGACGAGGAAGCCTCATGGAACGATTGCTCAGCGCTCTCAAGGCAATCGCCGAGCCCACGCGCCTTCGCTTGCTCGCCCTCTGCGCCGAGGGCGAGCTCACCGTCTCCGAGCTCACGGCGATTCTCGGCCAGAGCCAGCCCCGAGTCTCGCGCCACCTCCGCCTGCTCTGCGAGGCGGGTCTGCTCGAGCGCTTTCGCGAGGGGAACTGGATCTTCCATCGGCTCGCGCGCGAGAGCGTGAACGCCGATCTCGTCCGCCGCCTGCTCGCCTTGATCCCGCAAGACGATCCAAACATCGAACTCGACCGCGAAAGGCTGCGCGCCGTGCGCCGCGCCCGTGCCGAGCGCGCCGCGGCCTACTTCCGCAAGAACGCGCCCGAGTGGGACGAGATTCGCTCGCTTCATGTCCCGGAAAGCGAGGTCGAGCGCGCGCTGGTCGAGGTCGTCTCCGACGCCGGACCCCGGGAGCTTCTCGATGTCGGCACGGGCACGGGCCGCATCCTCGAGATCCTCGCCCCCCTCGTCGAGCACGGCCTCGGCGTCGATATCTCGAGCGAGATGCTCGCGATCGCCCGGGCGAAGCTCGGAGACAAGGCCATCACCAATTGCGAGCTCCGGCTCGCCGACATGTACAAGCTGCCGGTGGCGAGCGCCTCGGTCGACGCGGTGACGATTCACCAGGTCCTCCATTTCGCCGACGAGCCCGCCGCCGTGATCGCCGAAACTGCGCGCGTGCTTCGGCCGGGGGGACGTCTCATTGTCATCGACTTCGCGCCCCATGAGCTCGAAGAGCTGCGTGCCGATCACGCCCATCGCCGGCTCGGCTTCGGTGATGCGGAGGTTCGCGGCTGGTTCCAGAAGGCGGGTCTTAACCCGGCTTCAACCACTGTGCTCGAAGGCGATCCCCTGACCGTGGTCATCTGGCCCGCCGAGCGCGCATCCGCCCCCGAGCGACCCCGTGAAACGGTGCGGGCCCACACCGGAGTCGCCCTCCAATGAAGCCCGCGAGCATCGCCACGAGCCCGATCGGGCCGCCCTTACAGGAGGTGCCGCCGCGCGCTTCGGCGCCGGAGGTTTCGTTCGAATTCTTCCCGCCAAAGACGGCGAAGATGGCGGCGAGCCTGTGGGACGCCGTGCAGCGGCTCGAGCCGCTTGGCCCGCAATTCGTCTCGGTCACCTATGGCGCGGGCGGCACGACCCGCGAGCGCACCCACCGCACCGTGGAGCGCATCCAGAAGGAGACCCATTTGACGCCCGCCGCCCATATCACGTGCGTCGGCGCCGCGCGGGCCGAGGTCGATCGAGTGGCGCACGATTACTGGGAGCTTGGCGTCCGCCACGTCGTCGCGCTGCGCGGCGATCCGCCGGAAGGTTCCGATCACTATAGACCGCACCCGGACGGCTACGCCAACGCCGCCGAGCTGGTGGCGGGCCTTAAACGCATCGCGGATTTCGAAATCACCGTCGCGGCCCACCCGGAGACCCATCCGGAAGCCGCGAGCCCGGAGGCCGATCTCGACAACCTCAAGCGCAAATTGGACGCCGGGGCGAGCCGTGCGATTACCCAGTTCTTCTTCGAGACGGATATCTATTTCCGTTTCGTCGAGCGCGCGCGCGCGGCCGGTATCGACGTCCCCATCGTGCCCGGCATCCTGCCCGTGACGAACTTCGCGAAAGTCGCGAAGTTCGGAGCGGCCTGCGGTGCCACCGTGCCCGACTGGGTCGATTCGCTCTTCCAGGGATTGGATGAGGATTCCGAAACCCGTCTCCTCGTCGCCGCCTCGCTGGCCGCCGACCAATGCCGCCGGCTTCAGGTCGCGGGCGTCGGAAAGTTCCACTTCTACACCTTGAACCGGGCCGAGCTCACCCTCGCCATTTGCCACATCCTCGGCGTTCGCCCCGAGGCGGACCCGCTGAAAGCGCACGCGCTGCAATGAGCGATTTCCTCGGATATTTGAGCGAGCGTGTGGTGCTGGCCGACGGCGCCATGGGAAGCCGCATCCAGGCGACCGACCTCGATACGGAGAAGGACTTCCTGGGGCTCGAAAACTGCTCCGAGATCCTCAACCGGAGTCGTCCGGACCTCATCCGCGAGATCCATGCGGGCTATCTCGAGGCCGGGGCCGACGCCGTGAAGACGAACAGCTTCGGCGGCTCGCCTCTGACCTTGGGCGAGTTCGAGCTCGGCGAGGAAGCCTTCGCGCTCAACCGTCGGGCGGGCGAGCTCGCGCGCGAGGCGATCGAGCTGTTCACGGGCGACGGGCGCCGCCGCTTCGTGCTCGGCGCCATGGGCCCGGGCACGCGGCTCCCGAGCCTCGGTCATGTGGATTATCAGAGCCTCGAAGACGCCTTCGCGCTCCAGGCCGACGGCCTCATCGCCGGAACCGTCGATGCCTTCCTGATCGAGACCTGCCAGGATCCGCTCCAGATCAAGGCGGCGGTGAATGGCGCCAAGCGTGCCCGTGAGGCCGCCGGCAAGGAGCTCCCGATTCTCGTTCAGGTCACGGTCGAGACGACCGGAACCCTCCTGGTGGGGGCCGACATCGCGGCCGCCGCGACCGTCGTGAACGCGCTCGATATTCCCCTCCTCGGTCTCAATTGCGCGACCGGCCCCCAGGAGATGGCCGAGCACGTCAAGTGGCTCGGCGAGAATTGGCCGGGGCTCATCTCCTGCCAGCCGAACGCCGGGCTGCCTGAGCTCGTGGACGGCGAGCCGCGCTATCCGCTGGCGCCCCGGGAGCTTGCCTCCTGGCTCGAGCGCTTCGTCGAGGAGGACGGCGTCAACCTGATCGGCGGCTGCTGCGGCACGGTGCCGGCGCACATCGCCGCGCTCGATCAGATGCTAAAGAGTCGCGCCGATGACGCGCGGCCCGCGCCGGTGCGCCGGGAGCCCGTCTGGATACCCTCGATCGCCTCGCTCTACGCGCAGGTGCCGCTCCGTCAGGAACAGGCGTTCCTCTCGATCGGCGAGCGCTGCAACGCGAACGGCTCGCGCCGCTTCCGCAAGCTTCAGGAAAAAGAGGATTGGGACGGCTGCGCCGCCATGGGCCGTGAGCAGGCGAAGGAAGGCTCCAACGCGCTCGATCTCTGCACCGCCTTCGTCGGGCGCGACGAGGTGCAGGCCATGAACGAGGTGACCTCCCGCATGCGGGGCTCCGTCACCGCGCCCCTCGTGTTCGACAGCACCGAGCTCGGCATCCTCGAAGGCGCGCTCAAGCTCTACGGAGGCAAGGGCGTCATCAACTCGATCAACTTCGAGGACGGTGAAGAGGCGCCCGCGGCGCGGCTTCGCCTCGCCCGGCGCTTCGGCGCCGCGATGATCGCACTCACGATCGACGAGCAAGGCATGGCCAAGGAGGCCGAGCGCAAGCTCGCGATCGCCAAGCGTCTCGCCGACTTCGCCTGCGCCCGTTTCGGCCTGCCTCTCTCGGACCTGCTCATCGATCCCCTGACCTTCACGATCTGCACGGGCAACGACGACGACCGCAAGCTCGGCTTGTGGACCCTCGAGGCGATCGAGCGGATCGCCGAAGAGCTTCCCGAGTGCCAGATCATCCTCGGGCTTTCCAACATCTCCTTCGGGCTCAACGCGCCCGCGCGCCACGTGCTCAATTCGGTCTTCCTCGATCACGCGCTGAAAAGGGGCCTCACCGGCGCGATCCTCCATATGAGCAAGATCGTGCCGCTTCACAAGATCCCGGAGGAAGAGGCGAAAGCCGCCGAGGACCTCATCTTCGACCGGCGCAACGGGGGCGATCCGCTCCAGAGCTTCATGGCGCTGTTCGCGGATCGAAAGGCCACCAACGGCGCCAAGCGCGAACGTCCCGCCGCGATCGAGGAGCGCCTCGCCCAGCGCATCGTCGACGGTGACAAGCAGGGCTTGGAGGCCGATCTCGACGAGGCGCTCGAGCGCTACCCCGCCCTCGACATCGTCAACCGCTTCCTCCTGGACGGCATGAAAGTGGTCGGCGAGCTCTTCGGCGCGGGCCAGATGCAACTCCCCTTCGTGCTGCAATCGGCCGAGACCATGAAGCGCGCGGTCGCCCATCTCGAGCCCCATATGGAGCACGCCGACGGCCAGGCGAAGGGCGCCATCGTGCTCGCGACCGTCAAGGGCGACGTCCACGACATCGGCAAGAATCTGGTCGACATCATCCTGACCAACAACGGCTACAAGGTCGTCAATCTCGGCATCAAGCAGCCGATCACGAACATCCTCGAGGCCGCGAAGGAGCACCAGGCCGACGCCGTCGGCATGTCGGGCCTGCTCGTCAAATCGACCGTGGTGATGCGCCAGAACCTCGAGGAGATGACCCGCCAGAACGTCGTCATCCCGGTCTTCCTGGGCGGCGCGGCCCTAACGCGCGCCTATGTCGAGGAGGATTGCGTCGCGGCCTACGCCTGCGGGCGCGTCGCCTACGCGAAGGACGCCTTCGAGGGCCTCCACCTCATGGAGAAGGTCGTGAGCGAGGGCTTCGATTCGCACACCGCCCAGCTTGGCAAGAAACGCAAGGCGAAGGGCCCCCGGCGCAAGCGCGCGATCGAGGGCCCGCTGCCCGGGCCCGCGCGCCCGGTCGATCTCGAGGCGGTTCGGCTGAGGCGCACCGAGCTCGCGGCGATGAACGCGGTGCCCGAGCCTCCCTTCTTCGGCACGAGGACGATCGAGAGTGTGCCGATCAAGGCCCTGCTGCCTTACTTGAACGAGACCATGCTGTTTCAGTTCCACTGGGGCTTTCGCCGCGCCGGCCGCAAGCCCGACGAATACCGCGCCTGGGCCGACGAGCATGTGCGCCCGATCCTGAACGGCCTCGTCGAGCAATGCGCCGAGGAAGCGATCATCCAGCCCCAGGCGATCTACGGCTATTTCAAGGCGGCCTCGGAGGGCGACGATCTCGTCCTGTTCGACGAGACGGGCGCGAAGGAGCTCACGCGCTTCCCGCTCCCGCGCCAGGATCGGCCGGACGGCTTGTGCATCGCCGATTTCTTCCGCGAGGTCGACGCCCCTGAGCGCGACGTGATCGGGCTTCAGGTCGTCACCATCGGCCAGCACGCCTCGGACGTCGCGCGCGAATGGTTCGCCCAGGACCGTTACCAGGACTATCTCTATCTTCATGGCCTGGGGGTCGAACTGGCCGAGGCCGTGGCGGAATATGTCCACAAGAAGATCCGCGCCGAATTGGGCTTCGCGCACGAAGACACGCGGGATATCAAGAAACTCATCAAGCAGAACTACCGGGGCTCGCGCTATTCCTTCGGCTACCCGGCCTGCCCGAACCTCGCCGACCAGCGCAAGCTGCTCTCCCTCCTCGAGGCCGAGCGCGTCGGCCTCACTCTAAGCGAGGAAGACCAGCTCGAGCCCGAGCAGTCGACCTCGGCGCTCGTCGTGCATCATCCCCAGGCGAAGTATTTTAACGTTTGAGCGCGTTTCATTAAGACGGATCAGGGCGGGCCCACATAGAAGTCCGCTTGGTCGGGTTTTGATCGGCGTTCCTGATGTCCGCTAATAGCCATT
>JAPUJA010000094.1 GCA_027296525.1 Pseudomonadota bacterium
GCGCGAAGTGGCCCGGCGCATGGTCGCGCACGAGCGCGGCGGTGTGATCGTGAACAATGCCTCGGCGATCGCCCTCAAGGTGATGAAGGGGCTTGCGAGCTACGCCGCCTCGAAGGCAGGTCTCGTACAGCTCACCCAATCGCTCGCGCTCGAGCTTGCGCGCTACGATATTCGGGTGAACGCTCTCTGTCCCGGTTACTTTGCGACGGACATCAATAAGGGGTTCTTCGATACGCCGGCGGGTCAACGCTTGATCGAACGGATACCGCAACGCCGCCTCGGTAACATGAGTGCGCTCGACGGACCGCTGCTCCTGCTCGCCTCGGATGCCTCGAAATACATGACGGGAAGCCTCATCGTGATCGACGGCGGGCTCAATCTGAACTGACCGCTGAGGCTCATTCGTCGGGAGTTGCTGCGCCATGGATTTCACGTTAACGCCAGAGGTCGAGGATTACCGAAAACGCATCCGCGTCTTCGTGGAAGAGCATGTCTTGCCACTCGAGAAGGACCCCGCGTCCTTCGACGCCCATGAGAACATCGCCGAGGAGCCGCTCGCGCGGGTGCGTGTGAAGGCGAAGGAGGCGGGGCTTTGGGCGCTCGGCATGCCGCGCGAGAGGGGCGGGCAGGGTTTGCCGGTGACGGCCATGGCGGTTTGCTATGAGGAGATGGCCCGCTCGATCTTTGGGCCGGTCTGCTGTAACTGCGCCGCGCCGGACGACGGCAACATGATCCTGCTCAACAAGGTCGGCACCGAGGCCCAGAAGGAGCGATGGCTTCAGCCGATCATCGACGGCGAGGTGCGCTCGGCTTTTGTGATGACCGAGCCGATGCCGGGCTCGGGCTCCGATCCCGGCGGCACGATGCGAACGCGCGCCCAGAAGAAGGGCAATAAGTGGGTCGTCACGGGGCGCAAATGGTTCATCACGGGCGCGGACGGCGCGCAGCATTTCATTCTCGTCGCGCGCACCTCCGACGATCCGCGCCGGGGCCTGAGCGCGTTCATGTTCGACGCCGACCAGCCGGGTTGGGAGATCGTCCGCCGGATTCCCATCATGGGTCCGGAGGAGCATGGCGGCCACTGCGAGGTCGACTTCGACGGGCTCGAGATCGCACCGGAAAATATGCTGATGGAAGAAGGCGACGGGCTGAGGGTTACCCAGATCCGTCTCAACACGGCGCGCCTCACCCATTGCATGCGTTGGCTCGGCATGGCCAAGCGGGCAATCGAGATCGTCGAGCCCTATGTGAAGGAGCGCGAGAGCTTCGGTATGAAACTCATCGAGCACGAGGTCATCCAGCGCGCGCTGGGCGAGGTCGCCATGGAAATCGCCACCGGCCGCCTGATCGTGATGTATGCCGCCTGGAAGCTCGATCAGGGCGATTACGCGCGCAAGGAAGTCGCCATGGCCAAGGTCAAGCTCGCCGATACGCTGCACAAGGCGGTGGATACGGCGATCCAGCTCATGGGCGCGCGCGGCTATTCCAAGGACGAGCTCTTGGAGTGGATGTATCGTTACGCGCGCATGGCGCGCCTCGTCGATGGCGCGTCGGAGGTCCATATGATGGTGTTTTCCCGCTTCCTCATGCGGGAGGGCATGGACTTCTGGGCCTGGGACACGTGAGCGCGCCCGTTCGATTCGAACGTTGCAGGGGCGTCGGGGTCATCACGGTCGATAATCCTCCCGTGAATGCGCTGAGCACAGGTATTCCCGACGGCATCATGGAACATTTGCGCCGGGGCTTCGACGATCCCGCGATTGCTGCTTTGGTCTTGATCGGCGCGGGCCGCACCTTCATCGCCGGGGCCGACATCCGTGAGTTTGGCAAGCCCCGCGACCCTGAGGCGGCGACCCTGCGGGACTTGATCGAGCTGCTCGAAGGCGCGGCGAAGCCCGTGGTGGCGGCGATGCACGGCAATGCCTTGGGTGGCGGCCTCGAGGCCGCCTTGGGGTGCAATTACCGCGTGGGCTCTCCAGGCACGCGCTACGGCTTTCCCGAGGTCAAGATCGGTCTCCTCCCGGGTGCCGGCGGCACCCAAAGGGCGCCCCGGCTGATCGGGGTCGAGCCCGCGCTCGAGATGATCGTGAGCGGCGATTTCGTCGCATCCCAACGGGCTCTTTCCCTCGGCCTCATCGACGCCGAGCTCGAGGGCGATCTCCGGGAGGACGCGATCGCCTTCGCCGAACGCGCCGCCGCCGAGCGGACCTCGCATCCGCGGATCGGCTCGCCCCCTGCGGATCGCTCGAAGCTCTCCGAAGGCTATTTCGAGGATTACCGCGCGAAGATCGCGCCCAGGGCACGCGGTCTGTTTTCGCCCTTCCTTTGTATCGACTGCGTCGAGTTCGCGACCGAGCTCCCGTTGCCGGAGGGTCTGCAATGCGAGCGCGAGCTCTTCGAGCAATGCCTCGCCTCACCCCAATCGAAGGCCCTGATTCACGCCTTCTTCGCCGAGCGCGCCGCGGCCAAGGTCCCGGGTCTCCCCAAGGGCCTCGCCGGACGGCCGATCGCGAAGGCGGGCGTGGTCGGGGCGGGCACCATGGGCGGCGGCATCGCCATGTGCTTTGCGAACGCCGGCATACCGGTTCACCTGGTCGAGACTTCCGAGGAAGCGCTCGCCAAGGGGCTCGCCACCGTGCATCGCAATTACGAGCGATCGGTGGCCAAGGGCCGGCTTTCCGAGGAAAAGATGGCCGAGCGTCGCGACCTTATGACGAGCGGGCTGTCGCTCGGCGAGCTCAAGGATGTCGATATTGTGATCGAGGCGGTGTTCGAGGAGATGGACATCAAGATACGAATCTTCGAGGAGCTCGATCGGGTCTGCAAGCCCGGCGCCGTGCTGGCGACCAACACCTCGAGCCTCGACGTCAACGAGATCGCGTCGGCCACGCGCCGGCCGGAGGCCGTGATCGGCACTCACTTCTTCAGCCCCGCCAACGTGATGCGCCTCCTGGAGACGGTGCGTGGGGGCAAGACCTCGGATGAGACCATCGCCGCCGTCATGGCGCTCGCCAAGCGCATCGGGAAGACGGGCGTGCTCGTCGGGGTGTGCGACGGCTTCGTCGGCAATCGGATGCTCTACGGCTATCTGCGCGAGGCCAATTTTCTCATCGAGGAAGGGGCCTTCCCCCACCAGGTGGACGAGGCCCTCGTCGAATTCGGCATGGCGATGGGCCCGTTTGGCATAAACGACCTCGCGGGTCTCGATGTGGGGTACCGGGTGCGTAAACGCCAGGCGGCGAGCCGGCCGAAGCACCTCCGCTACTCGAAGATCGGCGACACGATCTGCGAGATGGGGCGCCACGGTCAGAAGACGGGCAAGGGGTGGTACCGCTATGAGCCGGGAAACCGTACCCCCCTTCGGGACCCGGAGATCGAAGCCTTGATCGTCGAGGAGTCGAAGGCGCTCGGCATTGCGCGCCGGGAGGTCGGCGCCGAGGAGATCGTCGAACGCTGCATCTACCCCCTGATCAATGAGGGCGCCAAGATCCTCGAGGAGGGTATCGCGCTGCGCGCCAGCGACATCGACGTCGTCTGGATCAACGGATACGGCTTCCCACGTTGGTGCGGCGGCCCCATGTTCCATGCCGACAGCGTAGGCTTGGGCAAGGTCTACGAAGCCGTTTGCCGCTACCACGAAAGCCAGGGCCCTTACTGGGAGCCGGCGGCCTTGTTGAAGCGGCTTGCCGGAGAGGGTAAGAACTTCGCCGATCTTGACGCGTCGGCGGCGAGCGCATAAAGGCTTTACCACGACGAAAGGGACGAAATCATGGACGAGGCCGTCATCGTTTCCACCGCCCGCACGCCGATCGGCAAGGCTTTTCGCGGCGCGTTCAATCGCACCCACGGCGCGACGATGACGGGCCACGCCATCGCCCATGCGGTAACGCGGGCCAAGATCGATCCAGAAGAGGTCGAGGACGTGGTGATCGGCTGCGGCCGGCCGGAAGGCGCGACCGGGCACAATATCGCGCGCCTATCGGCCATTCGGGCGGGGCTTCCCGTCACGACGAGCGCCTTTACGATCAATCGATTCTGCAGCTCCGGCATGCAGGCGATCGCGATCGCGGCCCAGCGAATCATGTTCGACGGCGTGCCCGTCATGGTGGCGGGGGGTGTCGAGGCCATCAGCCTGGTGGAGCGCAACCTCAATCGGAGTGATCTCGAGGAGGAGTGGCTCATGAAACATAAGCCGGAGCTCTGGTGGTCGATGGTCGAGACCGCCGAGACGGTGGCCGCGCGTTACGGCATCGGTCGGGAAGCTCAGGATGAATACGCCGTCGAAAGCCAGCAGCGCACGGCCGTCGCGCAGCAGGCGGGTCGCTTCGAAGACGAGATCGTCCTGCTTCCTTCGGTCAAGGCCGTGGAGGACAAGGAGACCGGCGAGGTGAGTCTTCAAGACGCGGTGCTCGAGAAGGACGAGGGCAACCGGCCGGGCACGACGCTGGAGGCGCTCGCGGGGCTCAAGCCTGTGGTCAGCGAGGAGGGCAGCGTGACGGCCGGCAACGCCTGTCAGCTCTCTGACGGCGCCTCGGCCTGTGTCCTGATGAACGCAAAGCTCGCGGAAAAGCGCGGCCTTCAGCCCCTCGGGGTGTTTCGCGGTCTGGCGGTCGCGGGTTGCGAACCCGACGAGATGGGGATCGGGCCTGTGTTCGCGGTGCCGCGTCTCCTTGAACGCCAAGGGCTGAAGATCCAAGACATCGATCTCTGGGAACTCAACGAAGCCTTTGCGGTTCAGGTCGTGTATTGCCGCGATCGCCTCGGCATCCCGAACGAACTCCTCAACGTTGACGGTGGCTCCGTCTCGATTGGTCATCCTTACGGCATGACGGGGTCGCGCCTCGTTGGTCATGCCTTGATCGAAGGAAAACGTCGCGGTGCGAGACGGGTCGTCGTCACGATGTGTGTCGGTGGCGGCATGGGTGCCGCCGGTCTGTTCGAAGTCGCCTAGCGTTCGCCGAGCGATCATGTCACCATGATCGCTACGACAAAATGTTGGCGAAGACATTCTTCGACACACAACCTTTTGTTGACATTTGCCCTGCAATCAGATGAAACTTCGCGCGAATCGAATCCGATTCGCGTGATCGGATGAGATTGCGTGTCTTCAACGTCTCGTATCGAAAGTGCCTGGGGGAGAAAGAGTCGAGCATAGAGTGGCGTGACCCGAAATGGATTCAATAAGCCAACGGGCAACGTCATCGGCTGAAAGGCATACGGCACCCAGGGGCGTTACGGTTGGACAACAGTTGGAGGCGAAGCAGTGAAAGCATCACCCAAACGACGGAAGACCGCCAAGCGGAAGACCGCGAAGCGGAAGACCGCCAAACGCAGGACCGTGAAGCGGAAGACCGCCAAGCGGAAGACCGCCAAGCGGAAGACCGCCAAGCGGAAGACCGCGAAGCGCAAGGGTGCGAAACGGAAGACCGCCAAACGGAAGGGCGCGAAACGGAAGACCGCCAAGCGCAAGACCGCCAGGCGGAAGGGCGCGAAACGGAAGACCGCCAAGCGAAAGACCGCCAAGCGGAAGACCTGAAAGCGCAAGACCGCGGCGAGCGGATAGGCGCTCGGGCGGCGGCGCCTGACACAGCGGTCCGG
>JAPUJA010000095.1 GCA_027296525.1 Pseudomonadota bacterium
ACGCCGATCCGGAATTCGCCGATGCCGCCGGTTTCCCCAAGCCTATTCTGCACGGGCTGTGTACGTATGGGATGGCGTGTTACGCGGTCCTCAAAACCCTGTGCGACTACGACCACACCAAGATCAAAGCCTTCGATGCGCGGTTTTCGTCTCCGGTCTATCCCGGCGAAACCATCGTCACCGACATGTGGGTCGACGGCACCACGGCGTCATACCGTTGCCGCGTGAAAGAGCGCGATATCGGGCTGCCGGGCGGGCACGAGCACGATCGGATCCCGTTCGCCGTAGGGGTTCTCGATGACCCGCCAGTCCGCGCGTTGGCCTAAGAGATCGGAGCCGATGATGCCGCGCAGCGCCATGAAAGGGACGCCCTTCTCGGAGGCCTGCAGGCCCGCGTGGATCGCCGGGCAGGTCGCATCGCGCATCCGGATCGCACCGGAACGCAGGGCCTCGGTGAAGCGTGGCGCCGAACCGTACTCGCCCAGCCCCACGGCGGCCGCCTCGATCTCCGCGACGCAGCCCGCCCCGATCAGGAGATCCGTCTGGAACCCGCCGGTCGGTACCGCGAGAAGACGAAGCTCCTTGGCGCCCCGCCGGATGAGCGCGCGGGTCGCCGCCATGGGGACGTTGCTGTAGTCCGGGATCGCGGCCAGCAGAGCGCCGTCCGGAATCCGATCGACGAGCGCCTCGAGAGCGATCGGGCCCATCACACGGCCCCCGCGACCGGCGCGAAGAACCGCGCCGGGCGCCACGAGCCCGCGGCGAGATTGGCGGAACTCCTTTTGACACCCGCCGAGTCAAGGGGATAAGTAAGCGCGCGAGGCGCTACCCTCCCCTCTCGGCCATATCGCGAAGAGCGCATGCAGATATATCTCCCCATTGCCGAGATGTCGGTCAATGTTTTCCTGCTTCTCGCGATGGGCGGCGCCGTCGGCTTCCTCTCCGGCCTGTTCGGCGTCGGCGGCGGCTTCCTGATGACGCCGCTTCTGATCTTCATCGGCATTCCGCCCCCGGTGGCGGTCGCGACCGAGGCCAACCAGATCGTCGCCTCCTCGGCGTCAGGCATCTTCGCCCATTGGCGGCGCGGCAATGTCGATTTCAAGATGGGCGGGGTGCTGATCGCGGGCGGCATCCTGGGATCCTATCTCGGGGTCCAGCTCTTCGGCTACTTGCGCGGGATCGGCCAGATCGACCTCCTCATCATGCTGGCCTATGTCGTGTTCCTGAGCACGGTCGGCGCCCTCATGCTGGCCGAAAGCGTACGCGCGGCGCTCCGCCGCCGGCGCTCGCCCGGCCCGCGCAAGCTCCACCAGCACACCTGGCTGCACGGGCTGCCGTTCAAGATGCGCTTCCGCAGCTCGCGGCTCTACATCAGCGCGCTCCTTCCCTTGAGCATCGGCTTCGCGGTCGGCGTGCTCTCCGCCCTGATGGGGGTCGGCGGCGGTTTCATCATGATCCCCCTGATGATCTACCTGCTGGGCATGCCGACCACCATCGTCGTCGGCACCTCTCTCTTTCAAATTCTCTTCGTCACCGCCAACGTCACCTTCTTCCAGGCGCTGCACAACCAGACGGTCGACATCGTGCTCGCCCTCCTGCTCCTCGCCGGCGCCGTGATCGGCGCGCAGTTCGGCGCGCGGGCCAGCGCCTACCTTCGAGGCGAGCAGCTCCGCGGCTTGCTCGCCGTGCTCGTTCTGCTGGTCTGCTCGAAGCTCCTCTACGATCTCGTCGTGGCGCCGGTGGAACCCTACAGCCTCGGCTTCGGAGTCCTTCACTAATGAGACGCGCGATCGTGATGACGCTCGGCCTCATCGGTCTCGCGCTCGCGCACCCAGCGGCGGCGGACGAGCCGCTGGTGGCTGATCTCTCGAAGGACTCGATCGAGATCACCACCGGCTTCACCGGCACCGATGTTCTCCTCTTCGGCGCGACCGATGGCGATGGCGATGTCGTCGTCCTGGTCCGCGGACCCGATATGGAAATGGTCGTGCGGAAAAAGAGGCGCACGGCCGGTATCTGGATCAACCGCGAGGGCGTGACCTTCGCCAATGTGCCGTCCTTCTACCGGCTGGCGACGAGCGGCCCTCTGTCCGAGACGGTGTCCGAGGCCGTCGCCGAGTCCTATCCCGTCGGCGTCGAGTATCTCGACCTCAAAACCATCTCGGGCGAGCCGGCGGACCATTCCTTCCGCACGGCCCTGCTCCGGCTGCTCCGGACCGAGAAGCTCTACGACCGGCAGATCGGCGGCATTCAATTTCTGGGTTCGGGCCTGTTCCGGGTCGAGCTGTTCTTTCCGACGAACGTGCCGACCGGCACCTACATGGTCGATGTCCTGCTCCTGCGCGACGGTGCGCTCGTCGCTTCGACCCGCTACCCGCTCGCCGTCCGCAAGATCGGGGTGGGCGCCGAAGCCTTTCGCTTCGCGCACGACCGTCCGGCGGCCTACGGGGCGATCGCGATCCTGATCGCGTTGCTGACCGGCTGGCTCGCGGGCCTCCTCTTCCGCAAGCACTGAGCGCCCTATTCGAGCTGGATCCGTCCCTCGATTACTTTGGTGAGCCCGAGCGGCTCGACGGTGAGCGTCATCTTGGCCTCGAGTGTCGCGCCGCCGCCGAGCCGACCCGCCGCGAGCGCCTCGCGCACGGCCGTCTCGATTTCGCGTTGCGAGGCCACCCCGACCGTCTTGAGAAACTTGCGAACCGAAAGATTGAGCGTCTCTTCGTTCATCCCTCACCCTCCTTTTGAATCCAGAATGGAAGATAGTGCGCCCAGCGCCGCCGGGCTAGAGTCGGGCCTGACCGGGGCCGATCAAGCGCCCCGCGCGACGAGGAGAACGACCGATGCAACTGGAAGGCTCGTGCCACTGCGGCGCCGTGCATTTCACGGTGGCGTCCCATACGCCCTACCCCTACATGCAGTGCTATTGCTCGATCTGCCGAAAAACCGCCGGCGCAGGCGGCTACACGATCAACATCATGGGCGACGCGAAAACCCTCAAAGTCGAGGGGCAGGAGAACCTCAAGATCTACCGCGCCCGCGTGCCCGTGCCGGGCGAGCCCGGAAAAACGACCGTCAGCCCCGCCCACCGCCATTTCTGCGGGACTTGCGGCAGCTTTCTCTGGATCGCCGATGCCGATTGGCCCCAATGGGTCTATCCGTTCGCCACGGCGATCGACACGGCGCTCCCCACGCCGCCCGAACGCGAGCACATCATGCTCAATCACGCCGCGCCCTGGGTACATATTCCGGAAGGCGAGACAGAACACAGCTTCCGTGAATTTCCAGAGCTTTCGATCGAAGACTGGCACAAGACCCGCGGGCTCTACGACTGAACGTCTCCCGCCGCCG
>JAPUJA010000096.1 GCA_027296525.1 Pseudomonadota bacterium
TTTGGGTGTCGACTGAGCCGATAAATATGAACGGAAGCTGAGCATAGAACTCCCGATGCTCGTCCGGCAGGTGGTCACGAATCACGCGGCGCCCGAACTGCTCTATCTTATCGCGGACGCCGACACGCTCCTGGACTTCACGCTCTCCACGATGAAATGGTGATGGGGTTTCGATGGTCGTCACCATTTGAAGCTCTGGTTTACCCGTTCGAAGAATCGCGGAATTTCACCGGATCAAGCTGCGGGTGCAATAAACTCGACACGGATTCCTCCTGGTATGTTGCACATCATGTGCCGCGTTGGACCGCCGCCCAAAGGCTCCGGTGCAAATTCGATGCTCGCGCCCTTCGCGTTCTGCAGGCGGTCGTGCATGGCGTCGAGCGCCGCTTCGCCTTCGACGATCAGCGCCAGGTGATGCAGGCCAATTACGTTCTTACGGTCAAACGGCGTCGCATTGGCGGCATCCTCGGCCTGCCACAGCGTGACCATGATGTTGCCGTCCGATAGAAATGTCGCCGGATAATCGGGCACCTCACCGATCTGCGTAAAACCCAGGGTCTCTACAAAGAAGACGTTCGCCTCCTCAAGACTTGGCACAGTGAGCCCTATGTGATGTACCCCTTGGGTTAGGGGAGTCGTAGCTTTCTCGTTCATGACCTTTACCTTTCGTCCGGTGAGCCTAAAGAACAGCCAGCGTCTTGACCCCATCGCCTTCTTGAGGCGCAAGCAGCTGGCCACGCCTAACGCCCCGATCAGCGCCAGTTTTATGATGGATGCTTTGCTATTCCCGACAGCCCCCGAGTCTGCGGAACGCAAGTTATAAACATTCTAATCAATAGAAATGAAAAGTTCCATCAAAACCCGTCTGACTAGATGGGACTCAAAGTGGTGGGTGTGGCAAATATTTGTTTTCCGTACACTCGCCTGTTGAACCCGGCAATTCAACGAACGTCGGCTGTGGGTCATTTCCAGACACTCGGCGATTTCGTGCCAAACGTCCGGTTTGGGACAAGCAACAGACAGCCGAGCGTCCGAGCGTCTGCTGCTTGCCTATGCGTACACGCCCGAGGCCCGCCCGAGACGCCGCCGCGCGCTCAATCTTTCCGCGTCGCCTGCCGGTGAAGCGCGCCGCCCGTCACCGGCGCCCCGACGCCTGTGGTTTCGGGCAGGCTCAAGGGCAGTCCCCGAAGGCTGCGCACGGCGAGGAAGGCGAAGGCCTGAGCCTCGAGCGCATCGCCCGCCCAGCCGACCTCCTCGACCGGCAGAACCTCGGCCTCCGGGAGCTCGCGCCTGAGCGCCTCCATCAGCGCTAAATTGTGACGCCCGCCGCCGGTTACCAGCCAGCGCTTGGGCGGAGCGGGGAAATGGCGCGAGGCCTGACCCGCGGCCCAGGCGGTAAAGGCGCATAATGTCGCCGCCCCGTCGGCGGCCGAGAGGCCCTCGACGAGGCCCCGATCGAAGGCGTTCCGGTCGAGGGACTTGGGCGGCGGCCGGGCGAAATAGCCATCGCCTTTCAGTTCGGCCAGGCGTTCGGCGTCCGGCGTGCCGCGCCGCGCGAGCGCGCCCCCTTCGTCGCGCGGCTCGCCGGTCAGCCCGAGCACCCAGTCGTCGATCGGCGCGCAGCCCGGTCCGGTGTCGAAGGCGATCAGCCGGTCATCGGCGCCGATCCAAGTGACGTTGGCGACGCCACCGATGTTGAGAACGGCCAGAGGCCGCTCGAGCCCGTGGGCGAGCGCCCGGTGATAGAGCGGCGCGAAGGGCGCTCCCTGGCCGCCTGCCGCGACATCGCGGCGGCGGAAATCGCTCACCACGTCGATGCCGATGAGCTCGGCGAGGCGGGCGCCGTCGCCGATCTGCCAGGTGATCCCGGCCTCAGGCTCATGCAAAAGCGTGTGGCCCGGAAAGCCCACGACGGCGACGTCGTTCGACGTCTTCCCGGCCCGTCGCAGGAGATCGCGGAGCGCGACCGCATGGGCCTCGGTGAGCGCGCGCTCCGCTTCGCCGATCGCCTCGCCCGATAGCGCGCTGCGAAGCAGGCCACGCGTCGCCTCGTCATAGGGTGCGGTCAACCACGGGCCCGGCTCGGCGAGCGTCGCGCCGTCGGTCCGAAGCAGCGCGGCGTCGACCCCGTCAAGAGATGTGCCGCTCATCAGGCCCAAGGCCCAAAGCGGTTTGCGGGAGGTATCACCCTCGGCCGGCATGGCCGCCCTTCCCTCGGCCGGAATGGGACGGGGGTTTCACAAGACCGGTTCCGCGCACCGGGCCCGTGAGGCTCCGCGGTGGGGCCGCGCCGGCAGCGGCCGCGCCGGCAGCGGCTTGTCGGTCCGACGGCAACGGGCCTTGCCTCATCCCTCGCCTCTCTCCAGGGCATGGGCTTCCAGTTTACGGAGGATGCCGTCGAGCGCCAGCCTCTCCTCCCTGTTAAGCGCTCCGGCCAGAGTACGCTCGAAGGAAACGGCGATCGGCACGACGGCCTGGTAGACGGTGCGCCCCTTCTTGGTCAGCGTCAGCATGATGTGGCGTCGATCGTTCGGATTGACCCGGCGGCGAAGCAGGCCGGCGCTCACCAGCCGTGTCACGGCGCGGCTCACCTTCGCCTTGTCCATGGCGGTCAGCCCGCAGATCTCGTTCGAGGAAAGCGGCGCGAAATTGCCGAGCACCGCGAGCACCCGCCACTCCGGGATGCTGATGCCGAAGGCACGCGAATAGCGCCGGGCGAGCGCCCGGCTGATCCGGTTCGTCACGACCGAGAACCGGTAGGGCAGAAACGACCGGAGATCGAAATCGTCCCGGCTCGAAGGCGCCCCCCGCGCACCGCTTCTCGACAAGATGCAAGGTTCCTTGACAATAGTTTCGATTGAAACGATACTATTCCACGCCGCTGACCGCAAGGGCTTCCGAGGCGCCCGCTCGCGAGCGCGGCCGATCGAGGGATCGCTCCTGTGAAACAACGCATCTCCTTTCCCCATGTCGAGGGCAAGGCTTCGCGCCAGGCCCACGCCGATCTGCCGGAGGGCACCTTCGAGCGCGAGTTCAGCAAGGAGGGCTTCTTCGGCCCGGCGACCCACATGTATCACCGCCATCCGCCGACCGGCTGGAGCGACTGGGAGGGCCCGCTGCGCCCGCGCGCCTTCGACCTCGCCAAGCTGCCGGGTCACGGCGTCTCGCCCTGGGAGGCCCAAGCCGTCCTCTTCAACGCCCATGTCAGGCTTCGCCATTGGCGCCTCGAGGGCGCCATGGACCATCTCGTGCGCAACGGCGACGGCGACGAGCTCCTCTTCATCCATCAGGGCGACGGCGAGCTCTTCTGCGACTTCGGTCACCTGGCCGTAAGCGCGGGCGATTATGTCGTGATCCCTCGCGGCACGATGTGGCGGATCGAGGCCGGTTCGGCGCTCAGCGCGCTCCTCATCGAAGCCACCAACGCGAGCTATTTCCTGCCCGAGAAAGGATTGCTCGGCCGGCACGCGATCTTCGATCCCGCCATGTTCGATCTGCCGGAAATCGACGATGCGTTTCGCGCCCAGCAGGGAAACAGGGAATGGAAGCTCCGGATCAAACGGAATGAACGCATCAGCACCGTCACCTATCCCTTCAATCCGCTGGACGCCGTGGGCTGGCACGGCGATCTTTCCGTGGTGCGACTCAATGTCAAGGACATCCGCCCGCTCATGAGCCACCGCTATCATCTGCCGCCCTCGGCGCACACCACCTTTCTGTCGGAGCGGTTCGTCATCTGCACCTTCTGCCCGCGCCCCTTCGAGAGCGACCCGGGGGCGCTCAAGGTGCCCTTCTTTCACAACAACGACGATTACGACGAGGTCATCTTCTATCACGCCGGCGAGTTCTTCAGCCGCGACAACATCCATCCCGGCATGATGACCCTGCACCCTTGCGGCTTCACCCACGGGCCCCATCCAAAGGCGTTGAAGGGGATGTTGAAGCCGAAGCGGTCGGAAACCGACGAATACGCCGTCATGCTCGATGCGCGCGACGCGCTCGAAGTCGCCGATCTGCCCGAGGGAGTCGAATGGACCGGCTATGTTGACAGCTGGAAGGCGGAGGACTGACCCGCGCGAGACCGGCGACCCGGCGGGCGGCGGCCCCGCGGGCGGCGACCCCAGGGACGGCCGATCGTGAAGCTCGCCTCGCTTAAAAAAGGCGGGCGCGACGGAACGCTCGTCGTGGTGAGCCGCGACCTCGCGCGCGCCGTCGCGGTGCCCGCGATCGCCGGCACCCTTCAGGCGGCGCTCGACGACTGGGAGACGGCCGCGCCCGCGCTCGCCTCGGTTTCAACCGAGCTCGAGGCCGGCAAGCGGGCGGATGCCTTCACGCTCGAGAGGGCGGAGCTCGCCGCGCCCCTGCCGCGCGCCTACCAGTGGGCTGACGCCAGCGCCTATGTGCATCATGTGGCGCTCGTGCGAAAGGCGCGCGGGGTCGAAATGCCGGCGAACTTCTGGACCGATCCGCTCATGTATCAAGGGGGCTCCGACAGCTTCCTCGGGCCGCGCGATGCCATCGAGGTCGAGGACGAGGCGTGGGGCATCGACTTCGAAGGCGAGGTCGCCGTGATCACCGACGACGTGCCGATGGCGAGCACACGGAGCGCCGCGGGCGCGCACATCAAGCTCTTGATGCTGGTCAACGATGTCAGCCTTCGCAATCTGATCCCCGGCGAGCTCACCAAGGGCTTCGGCTTCTTTCAAGGAAAGCCCTCGACGGCCTTCTCGCCCGTTGCGCTCACCCCCGATGAGCTCGGCGAGGGGTGGGACGGCGCGAAGCTCCACTTCCCTCTGCTGAGCGAGGTCAATGGCGAGGCCTTCGGACGGCCGAGCGCCGACATCGACATGACCTTCGATTTCCCGACTTTGATCGCGCACGCGGCGCGCACGAGACGACTGACGGCCGGAAGCATCGTCGGCTCCGGCACGGTTTCCAACGACGATCCCGACGTCGGCTCGTCCTGCCTGGCGGAACGGCGCATGATCGAGATCATCGAAACGGGCGAAGCCAAGACGCCGTTCTTGAGCTTCGGCGATCGCGTGCGGATCGAGATGCTGGACGCCGAGGGCCGATCACTCTTCGGCGCGATCGAGCAGGAAGTGGTGCGCTACACGCCGCCCACGTGATTGGACAGACGAGCTGGAGTGAGGAAACATGACCAAGGCCTTCGCATCCCAGGCCGATCTCGAAGACAAGGCGATCACCTTCGCCGAACTGGCGGACGGCGTCTACGCCTACACGACGGAGGGCGACCCGAACACCGGCGTCATCGTGGGCGAGGATGGCATCATGGTGATCGATACCCAGGCCACGCCCGCGATGGCCGAGCAGGTGATCGAGCGCATTCGAGGCGTCACCGACAAGCCCGTCAAATATGTCCTGCTCTCCCACTATCATGCCGTGCGCGTGCTCGGCGCCTCGGCCTATCGGGCGGAGCAGATCATCGCGAGCCGCGCCACCTATGACCTCATCGTCGAACGCGGGCAGCAGGACTTCGAATCGGAGGTCAACCGCTTCCCGCGGCTGTTCCGCTCGGTCGAGCAGGTGCCGGGGCTGACCTGGCCCACGATCACCTTCGAGCGCGCGATGACCGTCTGGATGGGAAGCCGCGAGGTGCAGATCCTTCATCTCGGACGGGGCCACACCAAGGGCGATACGGTCGCTTGGCTGCCCAAGGAGAAGGTCTTGTTCAGCGGCGATCTCGTCGAGTTCGGCGCGACCCCCTACACGGGCGACGCTTACCTGCGCGACTGGCCCACGACGCTCAGCCATGTACGGGCGCTCGGGGCCGAGAGTCTCGTGCCGGGCCGGGGCGATGCCATCGCGAAGCCCGAAGACATCGAGGCGGCGATCGCCGGGACTCAGGCCTTCATCACCCGCCTGCTCGATTGCGCCGAGGACGGCGTGGCCAAGGGCAAGGCGCTCAAGGAGGTGTTCGACGAGACCCATGCACGGCTCGCGCCCGACTATGGCGAGTGGGTGATCTTCGAGCACTGCATGCCCTTCGATGTCGCCCGGGCCTTCGACGAGGCGAGCGGGATCGCCGACCCCCGGATCTGGACGAAGGAGCGCGACGTCGAGATGTGGAAGGCGCTCGAGGTCTAGGGCGCAGCGGCCAAGAGCTGCGCCTGAATGAGGGGTCCGCTTGCCCAAGAGCTACCGATATCCCGTCTATCCCTACCGGCGCTCCGCCGATCAGGACGCGAGTTCACCCGCCCATCATCCGGTGATCGTCGTGGGCGCCGGGCCGGTCGGCCTCTCGATGGCGGTTGACCTTGGCCTGCGCGGCATCGCCACCCTGCTGCTCGACGAAGACGACACGGTGAGCGACGGCTCACGCGGCATCTGCTTCGCAAAACGCACCCTCGAAATCTTCGACCGGCTCGGGGTCGGCGATCGCATCGTCGAAAAGGGCGTCACCTGGAACAAGGGAAAGGTCTATTCCGGCGACAGATTGATTTACGCCTTCGACCTCTTGCCGGAAAGCGGCCACAAGCGGCCCGCCTTTGTCAACATCCAACAATATTACATCGAGGATTATCTCATCGAGCGCGCCGGTGAGATCGACGGCCTCGATGTCCGATGGAAGAACCGCGTGATCGGCGTCGAGCCGGATGCGGACGGCGTGACGGTGACGGTCGAGACGCCGGAGGGCGATTACACTCTCAAGTGCGATTACCTCATCGCCGCCGACGGCGCGAAGAGCGGCGTGCGCGATTTTCTTGGTCTCCCCTTCGAGGGCCGGAGCTTCGAGGAGCAGTTCCTCATCACCGACATCGTGATGAGCGCGGACTTCCCCGCCGAGCGGCGCTTCTGGTTCAACCCCGCCTTCCATGACGGCCAGTCGGCCCTGCTCCATCGGCAGCCCGACGATGTCTGGCGGATCGACCTGCAGCTCGATGCCGACGCCGACCGCGAGGCCGAAGGAAGCCCGGAACGCACGATCCCGCGCCTTAAGGCCATATTGGGCGAGGACCAGCCCTTCGAGGTCGACTGGACGAGCGTCTATCGCTTCCGCTGCGCACGCCTCGAGCACTTCCGCGAGGGCCGCGTCTTCTTCGTGGGCGATGCCGCCCACATCGTCTCCCCCTTCGGCGCGCGCGGCGGAAACGCCGGGATCCAGGACGCCGACAACCTCGCCTGGAAGATCGCCGCCGTGCTCGAGAGAAAAGCACCCGAAGCCCTGCTTGCAAGCTACGAGGCCGAGCGCATCCCGGCGGCCGATGAAAACATCCGGTATTCCGCCCGGAGCACCGATTTCATGACGCCCAAGAGCCGCGTCAACCGGATCTTCCGCGATGCGGTGCTCGATCTCGCGGAGCGCTTCGCCTTCGCCCGGCGGATGGTCAACAGTGGCCGGCTCTCGACGCCGAGCGTCTATTCCGATTCGCCGCTGAACTCGCCGGATGCAGAAGACTTCTTAAGCGGCATCCCGCCGGGCGCGGCCGCGGCCGATGCGCCGCTCAAACATGGCGGATGGCTGATCGATCATCTCGGCGGCGGCTTCGCCGGCCTTTGGTTCGCGAGCGATCCGGGCGAGATCGACGCCGCGCGCGCGTCCGCCCTGGAGCGCCTCGCGGCGGGCGGGCTTCCGATCCGGGTCTTCGTGGTCGCGCCCGAAGGCGCCGAAGGGGCCGTCCACGATCTGCCCGTGCTCGTCGATCGCGGGGGTCTCGCCTTCGAGCGCTATGACGCGAGCGGCGGCGCGTTCTATCTTTTCCGTCCCGACCAGCATGTCGCGGCGCGCTTCCGGCGGCTCGAAATCGAGCCTGTGAACGGGGCGCTCGCGCGGGCCCTCGGGCGTGATAAATCAAGAAGCGACACGGATGCGAGGACGGCCCATGGCTGAGCTTTCGAGCGACGACCGGCTCGACCGGCCCGACGATCTCTATGCGGCGCTGACCGATGCCCATGAGGGTCTGAGCGAAGAGGAAAGCACGGCGCTCGACGCCCGAGTCATCCTCCTGCTCGCCAATCATATCGGCGCGGCCGGCGTGACCATCGAGGCGCTTCGCCAGGCGAGGGAATCGGTGCTCGCCCACCGGGAGGACGGATGAAGCTCTACAGCTATTGGCGAAGCTCCGCCGCCTATCGCGTGCGGATCGCGCTCAACCTCAAGGGGCTCGATTATGAAATCGTCGCCATTAACCTGCTCGAAGGCGCACAGGGCGCCGAAAGCTATCGCGGCCTCAATCCTCAAGCATTGGTGCCGGCGCTCGAGATCGACGATGCTCTGCTGACCCAATCGCTCGCGATCATCGAA
>JAPUJA010000097.1 GCA_027296525.1 Pseudomonadota bacterium
AGACGCGCGCGGCGCTGTACAGACCCACCCCGTCATAGACGACGATCCGGTTGCCGTCGCCCAAGCCCAGCTTTCGCACGCGGGCGGTGAACTTTTCAGACGCCGGCAGCGTGTGCGGAAGAGGGCTTTCGGTATCGGCGATCTCGTCGATGTCGAAGAAGACGGCGCCGGGAACATGACCGGCGTCGTATTCCGCGCGGGCGTTTCGCCCGCTGTCGGGCAAATGCCAAGAGCCGTCGACGATGCGCACGTCGGGCGCGCGGAGATGCCGGCCGAGCCATTCGGTGCTGACCAGCGCCTCGGGATTGGCAAAGGGCATCGCGCGTTCGCCTGTCTCAGTTCTCTTGGGACGGGTCCACCCGTCTCAAGCCTTGCGGATCGTCGAGCCAGTCGGGCACGGGCAGGTTCTTCGAGCGCAGGAACTCCGGATTGAAGAGCTTACTGAAATAGCGATTCCCGTAATCGCAGAGCACGGTCACGATGGTATGGCCGGGCCCCATCTCGCGCGCCAAGCGGATCGCGCCGGCGACGTTGATGCCGGTCGATCCGCCGAGGATCAGCCCCTCGTTCTTGGCGAGCTCGAAGAGAACGGGCAGCGCCTCCTCGTCGGGGATCTTGAACCAGTTGTCGATCGGCGCGCCCTCGAGATTTTTGGTGATGCGCCCTTGGCCGATCCCTTCGGTGATCGAGTTTCCCTCGGCCTTGAGCTCACCGTTCGCGTAGTAATTGTAGAGGGCCGAACCCATCGGGTCGGCGAGCGCGATGACGACATCGGAGTTTCGCTCCTTGAGCGCCATGCCGACGCCGGCGAGCGTGCCGCCGGTGCCGACCGAGCAGGTGAAGCCGTCCACCTTGCCATCGGTCTGCTCCCAGATCTCCGGTCCCGTCGTCTCGTAATGCGCTTGGCGGTTCGCGACGTTGTCGAACTGGTTGGCCCAGATCGCGCCGTTCGCTTCCTTCGCCGCGATCTCCTCGGCCAAGCGCCCCGAATAGCGCACATAGTTGCCCGGGTTCTTGTAGGGAACGGCCGGCACCTCGACGAGCCGCGCGCCGCACAGACGCAGCATGTCTTTCTTTTCCTGGCTCTGGGTCTCGGGCATGACGATGACCGAGCGGTAGCCGAGCGCGTTGCCCACCATCGTGAGCCCGATGCCCGTGTTGCCCGCCGTGCCCTCGACGATGACGCCCCCGGGGCGAAGATCGCCTTTGGCGACCGCGTCCTTGATGATGTAGAGCGCCGCGCGGTCCTTGACCGAGCTTCCCGGGTTGAGGAACTCGCACTTGCCGTAGATCTCCGAGCCGGTCGCCTCGGATGCCTGGTTGAGGCGCACGAGCGGCGTGTTGCCGACGAGCTCGAGGAAGTCCGCTTTCAGCTTCATGGATCAGGGACTCGATGGCGCTTGGTTGTTTCGTTGTTATCTGGGTAGGAAGGTAGCGGCCCTGTAAAGGGCGATCAAGCGTCCCCGGCGCGAGCGTCCCTGGCGCGAGCGTCCCTGGCGCGAAAGACCCCAGGCGGAGTCGAGCCAAGCCCCCGCCGCAGACGCCGGCAAGGGCCCCGTCTTCTCGTTCGCCGCGCTTTCCGGTAAAGGGATGGGGCGATGCCGAAAGCCGCCACCCTGACCGTTCGCGCGATCGCGCCCGATGACTGGGACGTGATCGTCCGGCTGTTCGGCTCGCGCGGGGCGTGCGGGGGCTGCTGGTGCATGCATTGGCGGGTGTCCAAGGGCGGGCGCGACTGGGAGGCGGCGACGAAAGCGGGCAAGAACCGCGAACGCTTCCGCCGCCTGGTGCGCGCGGGGAGGGTCCACGGCGTCGCTGCCTTCGAGGGCGAGGAGCCTGTCGGCTGGTGCTCCTTCGGGCCGCGCGGCGATTTCCCCCGACTGCTGCGGGCGCGCTCGTTCGAGCGCGAGCGCACCGTCGAGCCCTGGGCGATCGTCTGCTTCTACATTCCACGCCCCTGGCAGGGACGGGGCCTCGCGACGCGCCTTCTGAACGCGGCGAGCGAGGTGGCCTTTGCGCGGGGCGCGCCGGAGGTCGAGGGCTATCCGGTCAACACCCGGCCCGGCGCCAGACTGCCCGCCCCCTTCGCCTGGACGGGGGTGCGTGAAATCTTCGAGGCGGCGGGCTACCGCAAGCTTCCGCGTCCGGGTATCGCGCGGGATATTTATGTGAAGCGAAACCCCGCCTCTCCTTGACCGAACGCGGGCCCGTGGTTCCGCGCGCCGAGGGTGCTGGGCTTGGCGGCCGGCGCCGTGGCATCATAGGGTGAAGGGGGATTAAGGGCGGGTGATGCTTC
Organism: Pseudomonadota bacterium; assembly: GCA_027296525.1. GTDB lineage: Bacteria > Pseudomonadota > Alphaproteobacteria > UBA828 > JAPUJA01 > JAPUJA01. Next base: position 2,297 of record JAPUJA010000097.1, read on the forward strand.
GCTTGAACCAGGTTCTCGGAAACCGGAGCGAGCCGGAAATGGCCGAACGCCTGCACGCGTTCGAGCATGAGGGGCGGATCGAATATCTCGCGCTTCGGCCGGAAGACACGCGGCGCAAACGCCTCCGCTTGACCACGGACCGGGGCACCGATTGCGCCATCGCCTTGGGCCGCGCGCAAGGCTTGAGCGACGGCGACGTGCTCTGGCTCGACGACGAGCGGGCCGTCCTGGTCAGCTTGAGCGAGACCCGTTGGCTCCGGCTGCGTGCCAGGGATGCGCCCTCGGCGCTCGAGCTCGGCTATTTCGCCGGCAACCTCCATTGGCGCGTGCGCTTCGACGGCGAGGTCATCGCGATCGCGTTGGACGGCGCGGAAGCCGACTATCGCGCCCGGCTCGCGCCCTTTCTGGAAAGCGGGCGCGCGCGCGAGGTGAATCATGGCTAAGGGCGGCGCGCTTCTCGCCGTTCTCCAGCATGGCGACAGCTTCTTTCCGAGCGGCCAGGTCTCCTTCTCCTTGGGCCTCGAGGAGCTCGCTCAGGCGGGACGCGTCGCGGACGCCGACGCGGTGCGGGCCGTCATCGAAGGCCAGCTGCTTCACCGCTGGGCGCGCTCGGATCGGCTCGTGCTCGCGGCCGCGCACCGGGCGAAGGGGGATCTGGACCAGATCGCCGAGGCCGATCGGCTGATGGAGGCCACCCAGCTTGGCCGCTTGGGCCGCGAGGGATCGTGCCGATTGGGGGCGGCGCTGCTCGGCGTTCACGAGCGGCTGGGCACCAAGGGCGCCGCCGAGTATCGCGCATGGGTGCGCCGGAGCGACGCGCCGGGCCATCAGGCGGCGGTGCAAGGGCTCGTCTGGTGGGGTGTGGGCTTGAGCCAAGGCGAGTCGCTCGCCATCGGGGCCCACGGCTTCGCGGTCGCGCTCATCGGCGCCGCGCTTCGCCTCGGCCTCATCGGGCATCTCGACGGGCAGCGCGTATTGCTTGAACTTCGCGAGCCTCTGGCCCGGCTTGTCGCGCCGCCCGTGCCGAGTTTGGAACGGATTAGCGCCTATGCACCCTCCGTCGAGATCGCTATGATGCGCCACGAAACGAGAAAAAGCCGCCTTTTCTCGAACTAAAACAAACCATAAAGGGGGCGGGGGATGCTTCTGACGCCGACGGAAATGGAACGGCTGACGATCTTCACAGCCGCGGAACTGGCGCGCCGGCGAAAGGCGCGCGGGCTCAAGCTCAACCATCCCGAGGCCGTCGCCTACATCGCGGATCAGATTCTCGAAGGCGCGCGCGAAGGAAAAGGCGTCGCCGAGCTCATCGGCTACGGCGCGACGCTCTTGAATGGGGACGACGTG
>JAPUJA010000098.1 GCA_027296525.1 Pseudomonadota bacterium
TCGCTTGCCGCCGCCTGAAGGACAAGATCGCCGTGATCATGGCCCACGACCTCAAATTGGAGGACGCGTCGCCCGAGGACTTTGAGTTCAAGAACGGTGAAATCATCTACAAGCGCGGGAACATCCGGAAGACCTTCGTCGAGATGACGAATCGGATCATCATGATGCCGCTGGATATGCCGGCAGGCGTGGATGCGGGCCTTGACGAGACGGCGTTCTTCGAGGCCGACAAGCCCATGATCTGCTTCTCCTGTCACGGAACGATTATCGAGGTGGACGCCGACACCGGCCAGTTCGAAATCAAGAAGTACGTGACCTCGGAAGATGCGGGAACCGTCATCAACCCGCTGATCGTCGAAGGACAGGTGCAGGGCGCCGTGGTTCAAGGAATCTCGAACACGATCTTCGAGGAGTTCGTCTACGACGAGAACGGACAGCAACTGACCGCCGATTTCGAGAACTATCAGGTCGCGTCGGCGGCCGACGTGCCGCGGGTCATGGTCACCCACGCCGGGGTGCCCTGCCCGCATACGCCGCTTGGGACCCGCGGGCTCGGTGAGGGCCTGCCCGGCCCGGTCCCCGCGGCGTTGGGCAACGCGGTCTCGGATGCGCTACAGCCCTTTGGCATCGAAATCACGGACCTGCCCCTGCGCGCCAATAAGATTTGGGCCATGATTCAAGAGGCGAAAAAGAAGACCGCCGCTTGATGGGGTAAGCGTACCGGGCTCATGGTCCACCGGGCCGAGCCGGTGAAGGGCAATGGCCAAGCCGCACGCGGCGATTGAGACGTCGGGTCAGGCCAGGGACGCGCCCGTCGCAAACCGTTTGCCGGTCGAGTCGTCGAAAAAATGGCACTTGGCGAGATCGAAACGGACCGAAACCGGCTCACCCAGCTCAAATTGAGGCTGACCAGGTATCTGCGCCCGTAGTCTGTGCTCGCCGGCGGTGATGTCTATGATGGTGAACGCACCCAGGGGCTCGACCTCATAGATCTTGGCGGAGATGCCATCTTCCGAGCGCTCAATGATGACGTCCTCCGGACGTACGCCGATGACTGCTTTCCCGTCCGGCTGGTCCAATTCGCCCGCAAGAGCCAATGCGAGGTTCAGTTCCTCGAGACGGAACTCCGCCTTGCCAGCATCGAAGGTCCCATCGATGAGATTGATCGGCGGCGAACCAACGAACTCTGCGACATAGCGGCTGATCGGGGAATTGTAGATATCCTGAGGCGTGCCGATCTGCGCGATGCGCCCGTCCTTCATAACGCAGAGCCGGTCCGCAATCGACAGGGCCTCTTCCTGGTCGTGGGTCACGTAGACTAGCGTGTGATTGAGCTCGCGCTGGAGCCGATTTAGCTCGACCCGCATTTCCTCCCGCAAGCGCGCATCCAACGCCGAAATCGGCTCGTCCATGAGATAGGCGTTGGGATCACGGACGAGCGAGCGGCCGATGGCAACGCGCTGCCGCTCGCCGCCGCTCAGGTGAGCCGGCAACTTGTCGAGTAAACTCGTAATATGCAGAGTTTCGGCGACCTCGCCGACCTTGCGCTCGATCATGTCGCGCGCCACCTTGCGTTCCTTAAGCGGGAACGAAAGATTCTGGCGCACCGTCATGTGCGGAAACAACGCGAGATTCTGAAAAACCATGCCCAGGTTCCGGTCGGGCGCGGGAACGTCGTTGACCGTCCGCCCGTCAATTCGGATCTCGCCTTCGTCGGGCGTTTCCAGACCGAGCAGTAGGCGCAAAATGGTGGTTTTCCCGCAACCGGGGGGACCATAAATGCAAAAGAATTCGTTGTCTTCGATGACCAGGTCGATCCCCGCGACCGCGGTCGTCGAGCCGTACTTCTTCGTTACGCCGGCGAGTTCAAGTCTGGCCATTTCAAGTATCACTCAGCGGCCAAGTATCGCTCATCGGATTGCGACGCCCGTCTCGGCGTCGAATAAGTGACTAGACCCCGCATGGGCAACGATATCCAGGGTTTCCCCAACACTCGTCGGCGATTGGTTGCCCTCCAACACCTTGAGTTCGTGATCCGCCTCTCCAAGGTGCACGATCGAGCGGGCCCCAATTCGCTCCACGAAGTTGACGCCGAGGGACAATCCTCTGCCCTGTTTCTCGCCTCGGCGGAGCGTAACGTTCTCCGGCCGGACACCATAGATTATGTCCTGCCGTGCCGCCTTCTTGCACAGTGCCAGCAAGGACTCGTCTTCGACCATGAGCCGCCCGCCCGCGCCGAAATCGAGCAAAACCTCGCCGCCGTCCTCGGTGATCCGGCAAGGCAAAAGGTTCATGCTCGGGCTGCCCATGAAGTTGGCCACGAAGAGATTGGCGGGCTCGTTGTAAACCTCGAGCGGGGTCCCGAACTGTTGCAAGACGCCAAGATCCATTATGGCGATGTGGTCCGCCATGCTCATCGCCTCGAGCTGATCGTGCGTCACATACACCATGGTCTGCTGCAATTCATGCTGTAAATGCTTCAATTCGGTGCGCATCTCGGCGCGAAACGCCGCGTCCAGGTTGCTGAGCGGTTCATCGAGCAAGAAGATTTGCGGGCTCAAGATGGCCGAACGCCCCAACGCCAAACGCTGCAGCTCATTCACGTTAAGACGTGACGCCCGCCATTCCAACCGGCGCGACAGGCGCACCAATTTGGCCATATCGGCGACTCTCCGTTCGATCTCGCCAACCGGTACACCGGTCACCTCAAGCCCAA
>JAPUJA010000099.1 GCA_027296525.1 Pseudomonadota bacterium
CTTGCCGAATCCATTCGCGAGCGCTCCGAGGAGCTTCTGCGCTCGGTCGCCGACTGGGTCTGGGAAACGGACCAGGAGCTTCGTATCGTCGATGTTTCGCGCGGCATCGTCGGGGTCACCGGTCTTCCCCCCAAGCTCCTCAAAGGCGTCAACCTGCTGGAGCTGGGTGAATTCCAGGACAGCCCGGCGGGGGGGCGAAGCGCAAAGGATTTCATCGATTCCCACGCGCCATTCCGGGGCTTGAGCTTTCAGATTCGCGACACGGAGAACAGGCTCCGGCAATTCCGCATGAGCGGCATGCCGATTTTCAGCGAGCCGGACAAGGCGTACACCGGCTATCGCGGCACCGCCACGGACGTTACGGATCAGCCTAAAGCCGACGACGCCACCCAATTCGCGACTCAGGATCTCGAAAGGAGATTGAATGAGCTGATCGAGCGGAACCGCGAACTCCACGAGGAAAGCGAAAAGTCGGCCGCTGCGAGCCAAACGAAGAGCAATTTTCTCGCGATGATGAGTCATGAGTTGCGCACGCCGCTCAACGCCATCATCGGCTTCTCCGAAGTCTCCGCCATGCAAATGTTCGGGTCGCTGAAGGAACCCTATCTCGGCTACAGCAAAGACATCTTGAACGCGGCACGTCATCTGCTCGGGCTTATCAACGATCTCCTCGATCTGGCGCGCATAGAGAGCAATCGCTTGACCGTCGTGCCCCAAGAGGTCGAGCTCACCGATATGATCAACGATACCGTATCGTTGGTCACCCTCCAGGCCGAGCGGAAGGACATCGACATTGCCGCCGCGCACCTGGACGGCGGCTGGACGCTGTGGGTCGATCCCGTTCGTACGCGCCAAATCTTCCTCAACCTGCTGAACAACGCGGTCAAATTCACGAAGGAGGGCGGAAAGATCGGCGTCTCCGCGGCCACGGAGGTGCCCGGCATGCTCGACGTCACCGTGTGGGACACGGGCATCGGGATCCCGCCCGAGAAGCACGAAGAGGTGTTCGAAAGCTTCGCCCAGGTCGAGAAGGACATAGAGCACCGCGGCGACCAGGGGGCGGGACTCGGGCTCACGATTTCCCGCCGCCTCGCCCGTCTCATGGGAGGCGACATTCGCCTCGAGAGCGAGGAAGGGCACGGCTCCCGCTTCACGGTCCGCCTGCCCCTCGCCAAGCCCTTGGATAAAACCCTCACCCCGGAACAGGCCCCCCAAACTTAAAATTATGAAGGAGCTTGCAAAAATGCCCCAATGCCCCTAAGGAAATTGGGGGCGAAAAGGCCGCACGCCGTTGCTATACATGTAGCGGTCGGCATCCGCGTTGGGTGCTCAGAAGAAAGCGGGTCGTCGGGAGATATGATCGATCCTTACGGGCGTCACATCACCTATTTGCGGGTTTCCGTCACGGACCGGTGTGACTTCCGCTGCGTCTATTGCATGCCGGAGCACATGACCTTCCTGCCCAAGGCGGAGATTCTCACGCTCGAGGAGCTCGATCGCATGTGCAGCGCCTTCGTCGGGCTGGGCGTGCGCAAGCTCCGGATCACCGGCGGCGAGCCGCTCGTTCGCCGAAACGTCATGAGCCTGTTCCAGAGCCTCGGCCGGCACCTGGCAAGCGGCGCGCTCGACGAGCTCACCTTGACAACCAACGGGAGCCAGCTGGCGCGCTTCGCCGAGGACCTTCGCGCCTGCGGGGTGCGGCGCATAAACATCTCACTCGATACGCTCGACGCGGCGAAGTTCGAGGCTCTCACCCGCTGGGGCAAGTTCGACAAGGTTATGGCCGGGATCGCGGCGGCGAAGGCCGCCGGCCTCGCCGTCAAGATCAACAGCGTGGCCTTGAAAAGCGTCAACGACGAAGAGTTTGACAACATGATCCGCTGGTGCGGCGAGATGGGATTCGACCTCACGCTCATCGAAACGATGCCGTTGGGCGAGATCGACAGCGACCGGATCGATCAGTACCTGCCGCTCTCGGTGGTTCGATCCGAGCTCGAGAAGCGCTGGACGCTCGAGGACACCGACTACCGCACGGGCGGCCCGGCGCGCTACGTTCGAATCGTCGAAACCGGCCGGCGCCTCGGCTTCATCACGCCGCTCACCCACAACTTCTGCGAATCCTGCAATCGGGTCCGCCTCACCTGCACGGGCACGTTGTTCATGTGCCTCGGCCAGGAAGATGCCGCGGATCTGCGTGCGCCGCTGCGCCAGAGCGAGAGCGATGGACCCTTGATCGTCGCGATCGACGAGGCGATCTCGCGGAAGCCGAAGGGCCATGACTTCATCATCGACCGGCGCCACAACCGTCCGGCCCTGGGACGCCATATGAGCGTCACGGGCGGCTGATCCGAGCGACGCCGGCCGTTCTCGCCTCGCGATCGCCGACCGGCCTCCAACAGTTTCGACAGATCATTGAGGAGGGCTGGGCTATACTCACGCCTCGCGGATGCCCACGAGGTTGAGGATATGGCGATGGCCTTTGCCAAGGTTGCGTTCGCGGCAAGCGATGCGGAGGAAGCGCAGGCCGCCCTCAAAACGCTCCGTGCGCGCTACCCGAATGTCGAGCCCGAGGAAGCGGATGTGATCGTGGCGCTTGGCGGCGACGGCCTCATGCTGGAAACGCTCCACCGTCGTCTTGGCCGCGCGGTCCCGATCTACGGGATGAACCGGGGAACCGTCGGCTTCCTGATGAACGAATATCGCGAAGACGATTTAATGGAACGCCTCAATGCGGCGCGTCGCGCCGACCTCCATCCCTTGCAGATGCAGGCGGAGACGATGGACGGCAAGAGGCACGAAGCGCTTGCGATCAACGAGGTTTCGCTCCTTCGCGAGACGCGCCTGGCCGCGAAGATACGCATCCTGGTGGACGGCCGGGTGCGCATCCCCGAGCTCTTCTGCGACGGCGTGCTCGTGGCCACGCCTGCGGGCAGCACGGCCTACAACCTCTCGGCCCACGGCCCGATCGTGCCGCTGCAGGCGGGCGTCCTGTGCCTCACCCCGATCAGCGCTTTCCGCCCCCGGCGCTGGCACGGTGCGCTTCTGCCTCAAAATGCCGCGGTGCGCTTCGAGGTCCTCGAATGCGCGAAGCGCCCCGTGAGCGCCGTCGCCGACTTCACGGAGGTCCGCGACGTCGCCGCGGTCGATGTCCGGCAGGAGGATTCGGTAACCCTCAACCTCCTCTTCGATCCCGAGCACGACCTCGAAGAGCGGATTCTCACCGAGCAGTTCACGCCCTAAAGCCGACGACCTGGCGCGCGCCTCGAGCGCCTGGTGCAGCCGAACGGCGAGGCGCGAGGCACTGATCCGGCCGCTCGACGGAACGGCCCGCACCGATCGATCAAGGGGAATTCATGGGTCTCTACGAAAGATACATCGTTCCGAAGATCATCGACTGGAGCATGCGGAACAAGAGGCTCTCCGACGAGCGCAGGCGCTTCGTACCGCTCGCCTCGGGCCGTGTGCTCGAGATCGGCATCGGGTCCGGCCTCAACCTGCCCTTCTACTCGAGCAGGGTCGAACGCCTCTTCGGACTCGAACCTTCGACGCAGATGCGCCGGATGGCGTCTCGGCGGATCGAAGACGCCCCTTTCCCCGTGGACTTCCTCGGGCTCTCCGGCGAACGGCGGGACCGGCAACCCGGACGTCATGCCCGTGCGAACGAAACCCGGCTTGACGCAGACCACCTTCAGCCC